>NZ_CAJHBN010000020.1:0-52151 GCF_904846655.1 Psychrobacter sp. NC44
GGCGTTGATTCCTTGCAAATATAGACAGTATATAGCGTTAGACCCTACGCCAGCATGAATTTTGTCCATTACACCTAAATATGACACCTTAAACACTAGGGCGCATGATTTGATAGACATTACTCAAATCATAAACACGGTAACGCGCAGGTTCGCGGCGGTTTTCGCCCGCATAGCTGAGGATCAGTGCTTGCTTTGCACGCTCATCAACCCAGCCGACAAACAGTCCACTATGCTCGACGCCATTATAGCCATGATTGATATAATAGAGCCAATCCCCAACTTCAATCTCGCCACTATTGGCATACGGACCTTGACCATAAGTACCTTTATGAATGGTATCGCGTGTCACCCCGGCGCGTTTAAACACGGCATTGAGATAGTCCCAGCAGCCACCTTGAATGATCGCGCGCTCATTCAGCGCCATCTTGCGTGCTGTACTAACTACTTCACGTGCGGCCAAACTACTCTGCATCTCCGCACTGCTCAGTAACGGTAAATACTCGCTATCGACATTATCATAATTACCCGATAAAAAAGCGGGCATCACTGCTGGTGCTTGACGCGCTACTTCAGGATAACGATAGGATGTCTGAATCACTGGTGGAGCACTGGCAGAATTTGAGCGATAAGTTCCTGCACGTTGAATGGTAGAACGCGTGCTGACTTTCGCAGAGGGCACGGCTGAGTATGAAGGTGTATAGCGAGCACTAAAATCAGATTGCACAGATTTTTGGGCGATCAGCGCACTCATACTATCGGCATGGGCCTGACCTACTAAGCCAACGGTAAACAATAAAAGACTGCACGACGCGGTAACCGACGGCGATATAGATAATGACACAGGCAAACGCGACATGACCAACTCCTTGTCAATAAAATATAAATGACAACATAAACCATAATAATAGGATGTTCTAATCTTACTTATAAACCATTTAGACATGAAGCTGCAAGCATTATTCGGCTCAAATAGCCGATAAAAGGTATAAAAATGCCGACTAATGGTTAGATAAGAAGAGCACGTAGAAAAACGATGGAGAGCTGGCGCTAAATAAAAAGGAAATAGAATAAGCAGTGTTTAGATTAAATACTGCGTAGATAGAGTACTGAGCAGATAAAATATTATCTGAGATAGAAGATTGCTGAAATAAAATACTGCTCAGAGAAAGCCACTTAGGTTTTTTATAGCCCAATCCAGTAGATAATCGGCTAAGAAATAAGCTAATCGTTACTCATTTTGATATTCACATGGCGCTTGCCCAATGCTTGACCTTGCAAAATAGCTTTGGCAGCGGTTGCCTCTTGGATACTATCAAAGCCGCTAATATGGTATTTGCGTATATCATCACAATCAACAATCTGTAATTGCTCACCAATAAGCATGATTTTATCACCGTCGGTTAACTGAATATGCTGACGCTTACCTTGATTGTCATGCACCAGCTCACCCGCACGCAGCCACAAGATGCCGCTACTGATAACGCCAGCCATGGCTTTTTTATGTTGTTGGCGTTTTCGATTAAAGATAAAGCTACCAATAATCAGTAGCGCCAATGCCCCTATAGCCAAGCGCTCAGGCAGCAGACTCATTGCCAAAGCAACCGCCACTGCTCCTATTAATAATGCTGAGCCAAACCAAAACATGCCATCATCAGTCGTTTTTGGCTGATCTTGTAGCGTGATTTTGGCACCATCGTCGGTCAGCTTGAGCATGCATGACTACCTGTTACAGAGTAATAAGAAAGTAAAAGTTTACTGAAAATACGATGAGCAAGTAGTCATCAATAGGACTACCAACCCAAGGCTGTTTTTTGCATGGCAATCAGCTCAGCGATGCCTTTTTCGGCAAGGATCAGCATATCATCGGCTTGAGCGCGGGTAAATGGCTTTTCTTCCGCCGTTCCTTGTAGCTCAATAAATTCGCCTTTTTGGGTCATAACCACATTCAAATCAGTATCACAGCTGGCATCTTCTTCGTAGTTTAAATCTAGATACGCTTTGCCGTCTTTCATACCAACAGAGACCGCAGCGACCAAACCAATCAGTGGATCTGCCTTGAGTTTTTTGCTTTTTTGGATACTCTCTAATGCATCGATAAGCGCAATAGCAGCCCCTGTCACACTAGCAGTACGAGTACCGCCATCGGCTTGCAAAACATCACAATCAAGATAAATGGTATTTTCACCCAGCTTACTCAAGTCAATCATCGCTCGTAAGCTACGACCAATCAAACGCTGGATTTCTTGGGTACGACCTGATTGTTTACCACGTGCCGCTTCACGTTGGTTACGAGTATTCGTCGCGCGTGGCAACATACCATATTCAGCAGTGATCCAGCCTTTGCCTTTACCTTTAAGCCAACGCGGTACGCCAGATTCAACACTAGCGGTACACAATACTTTGGTATCACCAAAGCTGACTAACACTGACCCTTCGGCATGCTTAGTATAATGGCGCTCAAAGCTGATCGAGCGAAGTTGGTCAAGCTCACGATTGTCAATACGCATAAAAATCCCTAGTACAATGTTTTAAAGGCGGTGTCATAAAATGAGGTGTCTGTCATTACGTGGCCAACCTTCATTTATCTAGCAAACTATTAACAAGCTAAAATAAATAATAATTGGATGCCATAGCAGACGTAAATATTGAGATATCCTAACGTGGCAGCGGCGCAATAGCAAGATTCGTTCGAGCTATTGCGCCGCTACTTGAGCCAGTCATTGGCTTAACAAAGAAATAGCACCAACTTTATTCTAACCCTTCCATCTTACGCAATTCTTTACGCAGGATTTTACCCACGTTTGATTTTGGTAATTCATCGACGAACTGTATGTGACGCGGACGCTTGTAGCCAGTCAGTTGCTTTTTGCCAAAATCAAGCAACTCTTGCTCGGTCACATCGCCTTTTTTGACCACAAACAACTTGGGCTCTTCACCGCGGTCATCGTTTGGAATACCGATAGCGCCGCATTCTACCACAGCTGGATGCTCGCTCATGGCTTCTTCAATTTCGTTCGGATAAACGTTAAAACCAGAGACTAAAATCATGTCTTTTTTGCGATCAACGATTTTGATAAAGCCTTTTTCGTCCATGATGCCGATATCGCCAGTTTTCAGAAAGCCATTGGCAGTAAACGTTTCAGCCGTTTCTTCTGGACGATTTTGATAACCTATCATTACCTGCGGGCCTTTGACACAAATCTCGCCGCGATCACCCAATGCGACTTCATTTTCATCATCATCGATTAGTATTATATCGGTGCTAGAGGCAGGAATACCAATTTTACCCGTGAATTCAGCAATGGTCATCGGGTTAAAAGCAGCCACTGGTGAGGTTTCTGACAAACCATAACCTTCCACGATAGGCAGACCAGTGATTTTATGCCACTCTTTTGCCACGCTTGGCAAGACAGACATACCGCCACCGATAGACGCTTTTAGGTTAGAGAAATCTAAGTCTGCAAAGCCGTCTTTGTGTACTAGACCGTTGAACAAAGTATTCACCGCAGGGATAAAGGCGGGTTTGTATTTGGCCATCTCTTTAATCAGACCATCAAGATCACGAGGGTTTGGGATAAGCAAGCCTGCATAACCTCGGTACATGCCATACATGCCGCAGACCATAAATGAGAATACATGATATAGCGGCAGTGCCGTCAGGATGACATCACTAGCATCAACATCATCATCAAAGGCACTGTCCATCAATGCACTAATCTGTAGCATGTTGGCAACTAAGTTACCGTGCGACAGCATTGCACCTTTGGCAACCCCTGTCGTACCGCCAGTATATTGCAATAATGCCACGTCGCTTAAATTCAAATCAGGGCGTTTATATTTGCTGGCTGATACTGCATTTAAAGCGTGCTTAAAACTCACGCTGTTTGGCAGACTATAAGCCGGAATCATTTTTTTGACATGGCGCGCAACGAGGTTAACGACGGCTCCTTTCACTGTTCCTAGCATATCGCCAATCTTACAAACGATGACATGCTCAACCTGACCTTTGTCTTCTGCCTCTTGATAGGTGTTCGCAAAGTTCTCTACAATGAATAGGGCTTTGGTGCCACTATCATGCAGCTGATGCGATAACTCTCGGCTGGTATATAAAGGGTTGACGTTGACCAACACCATACCGGCACGGATGATCCCCAAAGCAACCACTGGATATTGCAGGAGGTTGGGCATCATCACCCCAACTTTATCACCTGTTACCAATCCTAATGATTGTAAGTAACTGGCAATTTGGCGACTGTATAAATCCAATTCCTTAAAGCTAATCGATGCACCCATACAAATATAAGCCGTTTTTTTCCCATAACGGCTAAAGTTACGCTCAAACACATCAAGTAAAGAGGTATTGTCATCAGGCATATCGATAGTCGCATCAATGCCATAACGCTCATAAGTTTTCAACCATGGGCTGTCACTATCTATCGTCGGCATAGTAGGAAATACGCTGTCTTTATTGTTCATTGCAGCGTTATCGTTTGTGGTCTCTTTATTGATACTGTCGGTCATAATTTTCCCTAAATGTTACCGTTAAAAACGTAGAATAATCTAATGAAAACACCATTATTTTTTGTGATTGATCAATGACAGCAGAAGCTTGTGAATAAAAAACGTGGTAACAAAAAAGGTTTGTCATTCACAAGCTTTGTCAATCAAAGCGCAACGTTAAGTCCTTGATAAATAGCATAATAACTCAGCACTACCGAATTAAAAACCCCTTTATCCCTGATAGTTTTATCAGAGATATAGCGCAAAACTAACGTCATCTCGTCGATAAATAGACAAATATGTCGGTAAGCACTATAGCAGTTTTGCTAAAAATTCTCTATCTCTACCTGACTGGGTCATAGCGACAAAAAAAGCAATAAATACAAAAAATGATAAGGCAGCATACCAGCAACCTTACCATTTTTGGATCACGACACCCAGTATCACAACCACCACTATCACGACAACTTAGCATCCTGATAGTTTCTTTCAGATTTAGTTCGTAGCGTTAGTTGGTAGCTTTAGTTTTTATCATTAGTATCGTGGTGACTTATCATGATGACTTTACGAGTGCCTAACAAACAGTAGCAGACACTCATAAAAATACTCTGGCACTGAAGGCTAGCTTATTAACCGTGGTTCTGTTCTTCCAGCACGCGCAAATCTTTGTGCAAAATCTTACCGACATTTGACTTTGGTAGCTCATCGATGAACTCAACATAACGAGGACGCTTATAACCAGTTAAATTCTCTTTGCTATAAGCAAGCACTTCTTCTTTAGTCAAACTGTCATCACTACGCACGACATAAATCTTTGGCACTTCGCCGCTCTTTTCATCTTCGATACCGATGACACCGCACTCTAAAATCTTTGGATGACCTGACATCACATCTTCGACTTCGTTTGGATAGACGTTAAAGCCTGATACCAAAATCATATTCTTTTTACGATCAACGATTTTAAAGTAGCCTTCTTCATCCATCACGCCGATATCACCCGTACGGAAATAACCGTCAGACGTCATGACTTCAGCAGTAGCATCATCACGTTTCCAGTAGCCTTTCATAACCTGTGGACCACGAACACAAATCTCGCCACGCTCACCCAGTGCGACCTCATTGCCTTCTTCATCCAAGATAGCCATGTCTGTCGCTGGCATCGGCAGACCAATATTGCCTGAGAATTCGCCCGTACCTTCTGGGTTTGCTGACGCCACAGGAGACGTCTCTGACAGACCATAGCCTTGTACGATCACATTACCAGTAATTTTTTGCCATTTGTCAGCGGTGTCTTTTAATACTGCCATGCCACCGCCCATCGACATCTCAAGTTTGCTATGATCTAAGGCTTTAAATGGATCGCTATTTGCTAAAGCATTAAACAGCGTATTGACCGCTGGGAAAAACGCTGGTGGATAATCTTTGTAAGCTTTGATTAAGCTTGCGCCGTCACGTGGGTTTGGTACCAGTAGCCCGATACAGCCGCGATATAAGCCAAACATACCGCAAACGGTAAACGAGAAGATATGATATAGCGGCAAGGCGGTCATGATAACTGGCTGCTCATCCATACCTTCAAACTTATCAAAAGCATCGCCAAGATAGGTATCACATTGAATCAGGTTGGCGACTAAATTACCATGCGTGAGCATTGCACCTTTAGCAACACCGGTCGTACCACCGGTATATTGCAAAACGGCAATGTCATCAAGGCAGATATTATCTGGACGTTTGTAATTTTTGGCTGAGAAGCGATTCAGTGCTGTTTTAAAGTTGGTGCTGGTTTTAAGGTTATAGTCAGGTACAAGCTTCTTCACGTGACGCACGACCATATTAACGATAAAGCCTTTCAATGGACTCATCAAATCACCCATTGACGTCACGATGACATGGTCAACCAAGTCCTTACCAATGTCTTCATACGTTTTGGCGAAGTTTTCTAAAATAAATAATGCTTTGGTATCAGAGTCTGTTAGTTGATGCTCAAGCTCTTTTGAGGTGTAAAGCGGGTTAACGTTAACCAAGGTCATGCCAGCACGCAGCACACCCAATACGGCAACCGGTAGCTGCAAAATATTTGGCATCATGACGCCGACTTTATCGCCTTTTTTTAACCCAAGTGATTGCAAGTAGGCAGCAATTTGTTTGCTATAACGATCTAAATCTTCGTAGGAGAGTTTTGCATCCATACAGACAAACGCTGTCTTGCCAGCGTGCTTCGTAAAATTCTGCTCAAATATATCGATTAAAGAAGTATTAGCGGCTGGCATATCAATGTCGTATTGAATACCAAGCTTTTCGTAAGTTTTGACCCATACTTTATCGTTACGACGAATTAGGTTACTGTGATTTTCCATAATCTTTTCTCTCCTAGTAATAGTACGCTACCGTCAACCCATACGAATCACAGTGTGATAAAAATATAAAAACTCAGAGCGCAGGCTTGTCATCGTAATAGCAAGCTTGGCTGTGAGGCAATCATATGGTGATGAGCAAACAATATAGCGGTAAATAGCCCTCTGTTCATTAACATACACACTTTATACAGACTACTCAATATAAAAGATTGCTACTTGAGTTCGCAAACTGTCTTGACGGTCAATAATGTCATAGTTATCAAAACCTTAATAACAATAAGCGATAATTTTTCAGCGATTTATTAGCGAACATTTATTCATTAATACTCTTTATAGTGTTTTATCGTTAACTATTTTTTACCTTTACTATCAAGGGCAGTAGCAAGCTCTGCTAAGGTCACAAAGTTACGCTGTGTACTCTCTTTATCGTTATTTAGCACGTCACGACCTGTCGTCTATTCTGACTTATGCCTTTTTAATTTTGCCAATATCCTTTACGATAGCGCTATCCTATTTGTACGCTTGCACCGATTATTTATACCTATTAAAACTGATAAGTGAACCCTATTTTATGTCCGATGTTATTGATCATACGATTGACCCTATTATTCCCAATGAACCGATGGATACTCGCTCAGTCGCAGAGTTCACTGAGCAGGCCTATCTCAACTATGCGATGTACGTCATCATGGATCGGGCGCTGCCAAATATCGCCGATGGCCTAAAGCCTGTCCAGCGCCGCATTGTTTACGCCATGAGTGAGCTGGGGCTAAAATCTACTGCCAAAGCTAAAAAGTCTGCGCGTACCGTCGGTGACGTCTTAGGTAAATACCATCCGCATGGCGATAGTGCTTGTTATGAGGCCATGGTGCTCATGGCGCAGCCGTTCAGCTATCGCTATCCGCTCATTACGGGTCAAGGTAACTGGGGTAGTCCTGATGATCCCAAATCCTTTGCCGCCATGCGTTATACCGAAGCCAAAATGTCGGCTTATGCCAATACGTTGCTGGCAGAACTCGGACAAGGTACAGTCGATTGGCAGGATAACTTTGATGGCACGATGCAAGAGCCAACTACCCTACCTGCCCGCCTACCTAACATACTATTAAACGGCACAACAGGTATCGCGGTCGGTATGGCAACCGATATTCCACCGCATAATCTTAATGAGGTGGTGCGTGCAGCGATTCGCTTGCTTAAAAATCCAGAGTTGTCCGTTAAGCAGCTCACGCAATCAATACCAGCGCCTGATTTGCCAACTCCAGCTGAAATCATCACCAGCAAAAAAGATTTGCAAGCGATGTATGAGACTGGACGCGGTAGCTATAAAATGCGTGCAACCTTCCATGTTGACCCTAAAGAGAAAAATCTCGTCATCATTGACGCGCTGCCTTACCAAGTCTCAGGCAACAAGATTCAAGAGCAAATCGCCAAGTTAATGACGGACAAAAAGCTGCCTTGGATTACCGATATCCATGATGAGTCAGATCACGAAAATGCCTGCCGTATCGTGCTTGAGCTCAAATCAACCCGGGTCGATGTCGCTCGCGTCATGAGCCATCTGTTTGCCAGTACGGATCTAGAAAGCAATTATCGCGTCAATATGAATATGATTGGCCTAAATGGTAAACCACAGGTCAAAAATCTAAAAGAAATCCTTGATGAATGGCTAATCTGTCGCCGTTCAGTGGTCACCCGTCGCTTACAATATCGCCTCGATAAAATCGATAAACGCTTACATATCTTGGCGGGCTTGTTGATTGCTTATCTCAATATTGATGAAGTCATTCGCATCATTCGTGAAGAGGACGATCCAAAATTATCGTTAATGCAAGATTACGACCTCACTGAGATTCAAGCCAATGCTATTTTGGATATTCGTCTGCGTCAGCTAGCAAAGTTAGAGGAAATTGAGCTGCGCCGCGAGCAAGATGAGCTGGCTGCCGAACGCGCGATCATTCAAGAGTATTTGGACAATCCAGACAGTCTGACCAATCTGATGATTGAAGAACTCACAGCTGATATGAAAGAACATGGCAATGAGCGCGTATCACCACTAGCAGAGCGCGAAGAAGCGCAAGCATTAAAAGAATCTGACCTTGTACCGAGCGAACCAATCACTGCCATCCTATCAAAGGCAGGTTGGATTCGTGCTGCCAAAGGTCATGACGTCGATGCCGCTGGCATGAGTTATCGTTCAGGTGACAGCTATCAAGCGCACGTCCGTGGCAAATCCAATGAGAAAATCTACGTGCTCGATAGCACTGGACGCAGCTATAGTATTGACGCGCACAATCTCGCATCGGCTCGTGGTCAAGGCGATCCTCTGACCAGTGTGTTAAAACCACCAGCAGGTGCTAGCTTTGAGCAGCTATTAACCGGTGCTGACAACCAGCGCATCATCCTCGCTAGCTCCGCAGGTTATGGCTTTATCAACACCATCGGTAATCTCGATAGTAATCAAAAAGCAGGTAAGAACATCATTAACTTAGCGGCTGATAGTCGCTTGCTCCCTGTTGCGCGTATCGATGCGCCAGTAGAAACGACCGCTAATGCTGACGGTGAGAATAGCAATACACGTGTAGCACCTGACCATATCGCCGTCGTGACCAATGCTGGATATTTACTGATATTTGCCCTCGATGATTTGCCTGAACAGGCACGCGGTAAAGGCAATAAACTTATCAAGTTAAAAGAAGGCGAAGAAGTGCTTACAATCACGCCACTCAGTCAGCAAGACAGCCTAATCATTACTGCTGGCAAACGTCATGTGACGCTAAAACCAAATGATTTGGCTAACTATACGGGTGTGCGCGGCAATCGTGGTGGTCAGTTGCCAAGGGGCTTTCAGAACGTGACTAGTGTTGAGGTTGGTAAGTAATGAAAAAATCAACTTCACTATTGCTTATATTGCTGCTCTCACAACCAAGCTTCGCTGAATGGCAATTGATAAATGAAAATGATCCAACTGACCCTGTTGAAATCTATATCAATCCGCATCAGACTGAGCATTTAGGCGATTCGCAACATGAAATACCTATGAAGACAAGTACTTGGCCTCAAAGTCATTTCTCTGATTACCCCATTGCGCTTTATGAGCCTTACATAACTGCTTCATATATTATTGACTGTAGAGAACAAACTATCACTACGCACTCTCAAAGGCTGTTTGCAAAGACAGAGCCTTTAGGGTCTTTTGTAGATATATTTGACATGTTTGAGCTGGGGGCAGATGATCGTTCTACTCGCCCTCTTGAGTTTACTGATGCAGTAGATAAGCGTTTATATGAGCGACTTTGTCAAAGTAATTAAGAAACAACAGTGATTGACGTAGGGTGCGTTCCACGCATTAATGAGATTAGTAACGCTAAAAATCGCACACTAGGCGCGACCTACGACTTTAATTATTAGTGATTTTATGAAAATTTTAGCGATAGCAACATCATTTTTATTTTTATTCTGCGCAATAGTAGTAATTTTGGTGACTCCAACTTTTGGAGAATTGTATAAAAGTTTTGGTGTTGATATACCAGTCTTCACTAAGGTCGTGTTAAGTACTCATAAATACTGGTTAGGGTTAGCCTTGATCCCAATACCCTTGGTTTATTTGTTGGAACCGTCAAAAAGATGGCAAGCTACCACTCAATATTTTCTCTTAGCTTTGGCTATTCTTCTTATTCCTTTGACCATTATTGCTCTTTATCTACCTATTTTTGAAATGGGTAGCGTCGTTGGTTAAATTGCATTAGTAAATATAAATGATGCCTTTATCATATAGAGTTGACGGCCTGGCGTAGGCTGAACTTCAGGTTTCCATTACATAAATAAAACCCGAAAGGTGCATGGAAGGCACGCTTTAACTTTCGAAAGCCGACACGCTATATACAGCTACGACTACCACCGCATTGACCATATGCTGCTGCGAAAGCTGCATATGTAAGACCAACACCTAAAGCTTGAATAGGTAGAGTGACGATATCTACTGCCATGGCAACTGGTAGTAGAACCGCGCTAAACTTATTAGCGTTACTGCCTGTCTCCCACTTATAATTCAACTGGATATTTAAGGGCTGCTTGAGCTTATAATTGACGTCATTAATGTTTTGTACTGCAGAAGCTACCGTCAGCTCAACGTTTACTGCACGCTGACAAATTAAATTTTGTTGCTCAGTAACAATGGCTGTCTTACATTCAAATCCAAAACTTTCTAACTTTGATTGCTCGCTAATCTTTAGGGCACTAATCGGCTTAGCATATAGCAAGCCAACAGTTGTAGGTACGTTTTTAATTTGATTTGATTCATCATTTTCTACATCTAGAATAAGCTCATTGGAACCAGCTTGAGTTTTTTGTTGAATATTACGATTGGTATATGAAGATTGAGTGTCGATGTATAACGAGCCTAAATCCACTTGAGCGAAAATTCTTTTAAACAGATCAGATTGTGTATTAGCAGAGACTACAGGCTCTACCAAAAAACTATAATTTTTACCAGCTAGAATCATAGCATCTTCGTATCCTTGTATAGGTTTATTAGGATATCCCACTGCAATGACGCTCTCAGATAAAACGTTTTTTGTGTGCTCCGTTGTATTATCGTTTTTGGCATAATCTGTAAGACCGATAGTCGCACAACTATTTAATACGATTGATGAACCTAAAAGCGTTACTAGCAATAAAGACAATTTTTTCATATGTATAATCCGTTTAAGTTATTCAAATAGCGAACGCCTCAGATGATAATACACAACATATGTAGAATTACAACGCTCAACCTTTACGATCTATAAATATAAGATATTGAAAACAACTAAAAAGCCGCCTACACACTGTATAGACGGCTTTTTTACGCTAGTTATAATAGAGAACTTATCTAAAAATTGCTGGATTTGGTATCTTTAAAAACTGCTGTCAAAAAGCTTTTAATCTGAGCACTTGTCATTAGATAGGGATTATAGTCAGAACCTGCTGAGAAGCTTTTTAGGGCATATTCTTCGTCTTCAGCGCTTGATGTTAGATGTTTCACTAAAAACCCATTCCATTGACGCGACTCTATTTCCTCTATATTAACAATATTGGGAAAAATGGTTGAATGCTCGTCAAGTATTTTTTCTAAGGCAATATTGATAGCGGGCCTTGTTCCTTGAAAACTTTGAACGAAATAACCTTCACTAATGACTAAAGCTGAAGCTATATTGTTTTCTTCAAAATACCTTCGCCAATACTCAAGTGCGCGAGTTAGCTCGATTCCTGAATCTAGGTCGACATTTTTGGCGATATATATCATGTTGATAAGAATATGCTCGCCATTTATTTTTTTGCTTTCTGGAGTATGGCTTGTCGCTATAGTCATGAGAAACCTTATTTATAAAAACCTGATCTAATTTAAGATAAAGTATAATCAATAAAATTTTTTTTCTTAGTGGTTTTTTGTCATCTAGCATCATTGTATTTCTAGAAATAACCATTGGAATTTTAATGAAATAGGATGCTGACATTTCTCGGAGTACAATTGTACTATAAAACTTGGCACAATGACTGCGATATCATTAGTCTAATAATTAACAAGCCTAATCTATATTTTCCTATAGCACGGTCTCAACCCTAACATACGACTGACCCACGCTTACTCATGTCTCAGTCGTTGCAAACATCACTTACTCTTACTAAAAATCCGTCTATACACACGGTATAGACGGATTTTTTATGCTCATTAAAACGACTAAGGCATCAATACCGACCCATCTCAACCGTTGTCTCAGCAAGCACACTATCGCCTTGCCATGCCTGCACATCTACCGTATACAGATGGTTTTTGCCACCTGAACAAGGTGGTTTATATGCCCCTCCCGCTTCCCCTGCACGGCTACGATATTCCGCGACCATCTCAATCCCAACTGGCACTTCATAAGTATGCCCAAACACACGTGGAATCTCAGCACTCGTAGCACCTTCTGGTCGGTTAAACTCTACAATGCCATGTCCACCATGTTGCATACGTTTATTGCTCACATCGTTATAAACGAAGACCAAGCTCTCCGCGCCCATCGGTATGTTTGAGACCGTCATGCTCGGCGTGGCTGGATTTTTGCCATCATAGTTTAGACACTGCTGCCCTTCAGGTATTTTTTTGCCATTCCAAGCAGCATCGTTAAACTTAACATCCATTGCAAAGGCATTGGCAGATAGTGCCAATGTTGCTAAAGCCGTCAAAGTGGTGACTGATTTTAAGGTAAAAATTTTCATACTAGCTCCTTTAGGTAGCGGATACACTGATAAAAATCGTTCATCATTTTGTTAACTGATATTGATCGTTAATCTTAACCTTATAATAAATAGCCACTCTTAAGTTAATTATATCGTTTAGAGTTTTTGTTAACCTTTCCAATAAGCGCAAATCAATCACAATGCCAGCAAAGCTAATACCGCAGCAGTAGCCAAATTTGCATCATCGCAGGTTACTTTATAGGTATTTATCTCTTTGGGTGTGTTGTAGTAGTATCTAAATCATTGGTATTGAAACGACTAAAAAACAATAGGATCATCATGTTTATCGAAGACAAAATCGCCACAGAAAGTATGACTATCAAGACTCCGACACCCAAGATCATCTTTTTTGACATCGATGATACCTTGAGCCGCAATGGCATCATTGCCGAACACAACAAAACAACACTTGAGGAGCTTGCAGGTACTGATATTAAGCTGGTGATTTCAACGGGACGCTCCAAAGCCATATTGCCAGCAGATATTTTAGCCTTGCTCGAAGCTGATGTCTTAGATGCGATTATTTGTATGAATGGACAGTATAGTTTTGATAAAAAGGGTCGGATTAGCCACTATCCGTTGTCCGCTGAGCAAACGGATACCATCGTGCGTCTGTGCCAACAGAGCGAGTTGATTCATAAGTTTGACTCTGCCACCCATATCGCTTGGTCAGGTGAAAATGAGCGCTTGCGCGAGTTTAATGCCATCACGCCAAACTCTATCGTTGACCCTGAATACCATAAAGGGAATACCGTCTATCAATGCTCAGTATTTTTTAACAATCAACAAGAGAAAATGCAGGACGTCGATTTTGCCCAGTACGATTTAAAGCTCGTCCATTGGCATCATATCGGCGCAGATATCTTACCGATAGAGGCATCCAAGGCGCGAGGCATTAAAGACGTCTGTCAATATTATGGGGTAGATGCCAGTGAGTGTATGGCGTTTGGTGATGGAATGAATGATTTAGAGATGTTTGACTTGGTCGGCTATGCAGTAGCAATGGGCGATGCAAAGCAAGAATTGATTGCACGTGCAGACTTTGTTACGGGTACGATTGAGGAGCGCGGTATTCAGTCGGTGCTTGAGCAGTTTCATATTGCGTCTTAGTAATCAGACTTTGCAAATTGCTATTTATCTAGGACGTGTTCTCACTTTTAAAATAAGGACACGTCCTAGCAAAATCTAACCACGCTTCGTCATTAAACTATAAATCCAACTACCGATTTTATAAAATCCAACAACAATCAAAATAAGCACCACCGCTGCCAGCACATAGGCCAACCAAACAGGCACATTACTCAACCAGCCAATCGTAAATGCCAAACCCATGTACGTCTCAACCGGCCAATTAACGATAGGTGTCGGCGAGCCAGCGTTAAACATGGTCATAAAGGCAATGATGCCAAGCACAGCAGTAATCAGTCCAGCGCGTTTACGATTATTCATCTTTTGCCTCTTTTAATTCGAACCATTTAATTAACATTCGATTGTTTTTATTTTATCGGTAACCTTTGTATCTTATAAAAACCACGTTGTAAACTCATGGCTTAAGGGTAAAGCAGCTCTCATCATAGCATGATTATTTACGCTTATTATCTTACTCAAAGACAGCAGTAAACCTCATATTTGTGATTTTATAGATTCTTCAGCCATTCATCAGCGCCACTTTTAACAATATTATGAATAACGAACTTCTTTCTTGCCCTTTAAATTCTTAACAATCATAGCCATAATAGTTTCACAACTGGCTCGATACCTTATATTCAGCACTTAGTATTTAGCCCTTAGCTTCCATTATCTATCATTTAACTTTTTACTCATTTGCATCATTCTTATTTAGGAGAGATATTTTGACTCATTTATCATCGCCCCACAACATTACTCGTAGCGCTCGTATACTACCAAAAGTACTATTAGCCGTGGCTGTTGGGCTAGCACTTGCTAGCTGTAGTAAGTCAGACAATACGGCGGCTGATGGTACAGCGGCGAGTGCTGAAACGCTCAATCTGTATAACTGGTCAGAGTATATGCCGCAAGAGATTCTCGATGGCTTTACTGAGGAGACAGGCATTCGGGTCAATTACACTACCTTTGATTCTAACGAAGCTATGTATGCCAAGCTCAAACTACTCGACGATTCTAGCCAATATGACTTAGCGATTCCGTCGACCTATTATGTCGAAAAAATGGCCAAAGAAGGGCTGCTGCAAGAGCTCGATAAATCCAAATTAAGCAATTTTAAGAATCTTGATACGTCTTTTACCAATACCAAGGTTGATCCAGAAAACAAATATTCGATTCCTTATATGTGGGGCAGCACCGGTCTTGCCATTAATGGTGACAAGGTCGATCCTGCAACCGTAAATAGCTGGAACGATTTATGGCGTCCTGAGTATAAAGGGCAAGTGATGCTGATGAACGATATGCGCGAAGTGTTTGGCATGGCGCTATTGACCCTTGGACATTCAGGTAATAGTAAAAATCCTGACGAAATCAAAGCCGCTTATGAGAAGCTCACGACCTTGATGCCAAATGTGAAGACCTTTAACTCGGATGCCTCGCGTATGCCTTATATGGAAGGCGAAACCACGGTTGGTATGAGTTGGAATGGCGAGGCAATTATCGCCAATAACGAAGGCTTGACCAGCTTGGTTTATAAATATCCAACTGAAGGCGCTATCTTGTGGATGGATAATTTTGTGATTCCGAAAAACGCCAAACAAGTCGATGCAGCCCACAAGTTTATTGACTACTTGCTGCGTCCTGAGAACTCTAAAATCGTCAGCGAAGAGATTGGTTATGCGTCGCCTAATATGGCTGCGCGTGAGATGATGCCAGAAGAGGTGAGAAACAATCCAACCATTTATCCGAGCAAAGACGTGCTGGCAAAAGCGGAATTCCAAGAAGATGTGGGCGATGAAGCATTGCAAGTCTATCAGCAGTATTGGGATAAGCTAAAAACTGGTCGTTAATCACTGTTTGTTGATAGCTGTTTTTTATAGCCATTTTTAATAGCTTTTTTAACAACTGTTACCGCAAAAAAAACGCTGACTTAATAAAGTCAGCGTTTTTTATTTATTCTTTCTTGGCTGTTATTTAACTTTTATAGTCGTTTCAATATAATTTGGATACAAGGAAGGCGAGCGAAAGTACTACCAATAGTAGACTAAGCGAGCCTGACACTGTATCTAATTTATATAGGATTGACTATATTTATAAGTGCAAATCAGTTTCACTACCTTTGTGCTCGATACGGCGCTGCTCGCGACGTTGATAGCGCAGACCAGAGGCGGCAAACCATTTTGGCTTAGTCGTTTGCAATAAATCACTGAGCCGCTGCAATTGAACTTGCAAAGTTTGGGTCAGCCAAAAATAGCCTTGCCACTCAAAGCCTAAGTTTTCTACACTTGGATATTCTGATACCGCGATACGCGTAATCGGTCGAAATACTTCATCATTTGGACTACGTAATACCGCCGCCATATGCTGCATCGCTTGCGTCAATTCGTGCTGATAATGGATAAGTAAAATATGGTTTTCATCATCAATCTCAATATTAGCCAAACGCGGTGCCGCACTTAACAGTAAATCAATGGTACCAATGATATTACGATGGGTACGCTGAATAGTCTCTAGCGTTTCTTTTTCAATGCCCGACTCACTTGCTGTCGCTGCAATATGCGGACGCACGGCAAGCAAACGCTTATTAATCTTTTGTAATGCTTTCACCAAGGACTTATTGACCGGTGTATCTGGTATAGAACTGTTCGATGGATAAATAATACTGGCCGAACTGGTCGCCTTACTATATTTAAACGGCTTGGGCACTAAGACATCCGCATCAATATGATTGCCAACCCCTGCATACAAATTGCTGCAGGTTTCAAGATTACTGGCCAACAAAAACCGCCACATCAACGTCGATTTAAGCGGTAAAATTAACGTTGCGGCCACCGCTACTCCTGCACCAAGCAAAATATTGAACGCGCGATATAAGCCATCTTGGGCAATATTGCTGTGGTCAGGACTCGACACAATCATCAGCATGGTAATACCTGTCAGCAGACCGATATAGCCCAATTGCTTGACCGCCACATAACCGATGATGCCACTGATAATGCCAATCAGTGCATAATATAGCCACAACCAGCCACCGATATCTTTAATCAGCCATAAGAAGCTAAGCCCGACCACCACCCCAAGCAAAGTACCCAATATCCGCTCTTTAGCCTTGGTATAAATCGCCCCTTGATATTGCAACAAACCCAAAATCACAAACACGGTAATGGTCGTCCACTCACCATGCGGCAAGTGCGTAAACTCATTTAACAAGAGCGCAATAAGTACAGCCAGACCCAAACGTATGGCATGCAAAACATCTGCATGCTGATAACGGGCATAAGGCTCTACAAACGGGGCGGTAAATCGTTGCCAAAAAGTCGGTTTCACGCAGGGTATCTCTTATAAGTGAAGGAAGAAAAAATCGGTTAAATTCTAGCTACTGGCTTAACCACTGATAAAGCGCTGATAAAGTCATGATCAAAAAATAGCGCCTTTTACCTATTAAAAGATAAAAGACGCTGAAGGTCAAAACATGCTAGCACATAACGACAAAAAAACACCCTAACAACATCGCATTTGGCTATTGGTAACGCTGAAAGGTGCTGACAAATACTTGCCAGCATCTCCTATATTTACAAGTGTAAATCGGACTCGCCCCCCTGCTCTTTCATTCTACGCTGCTCACGCCTTTGATAGCGCAGACCAGAAGCAGCATACCACTGCGGTTTGGTCGTTTGTAGCAGATCACTTAACTGTTGCAGTTGTGCTTGCAACGTTTGCGTCAACCAAAAATATCCTTGCCACTCAAACGTTGCATACTGTACGCTAGGATATTCTGATAGCGCAATACGCGTAATCGGTCGAAAAGTCTGATCGCTTGGACTGCGTAATACTGCCGCGATATGCTGCATGGCTTGGGTGAGCTCGTGTTGATAGTGAATCAGTAGCGTATGATTATCATCGTCGATATCGATATTCGCCAAACGCGGTGCTGCACTGAGTAACAAATCGATGGTACCGATGATATTGCGATGGGTACGCTGAATCGTTTCTATCGTCTCTTTATGAATGCCGGACTCGCTTGCTGTTGCAGCGATATGTGGACGTACTGCGAGTAGTCGCTTGTTTATTTGCTGCAGCGATTTTATCAACGCTTTATTAACAGGCATATCTGCAATAGCGCTACTTTGAGGATAAGACAGGCTAGCTGAGCTTGTCGCCCTAGTATAGACAAGCGACTTGGGAGCCACTATTTCAGCATCAATATGATGTCCGACACCAGCATAAAGAGTACTACAGGCTTCTAAATTATTTGCCAATAAAAATCGCCACATCAACGTCGACTTTAGAGGTAAGACCACTGTCACCATGACCGCAATACCTGTACCGATTAAGATATTGAGTGCGCGATAGACACCATCTTGCGCCATATTAACTTGATTCAAGTTAGAGACGATCATCAGCATAGTAATGCCAGTGAGTAACCCAGTATACCCTAGCCGCCTGACCGAAAAATAACCAATAATCCCACTAATTATACCAATAAGCAGGTATTCTATCCCTAACCAAGCACCCGTCCCTTTATTGAACCATAAGATCGCAAATGCCACCACGATACCCAAAACCGTGCCCAATACTCGCTCTTTGGCTTTGGTATAAATAGCGCCTTGATACTGTAGCAATCCCAAAATGATAAAGACGGTGATCGTCGTCCATTCCCCATGTGGAAAACGGCTTATTTGATTGGCTAACAGCGCAAACACGATGGCTGCACCGATACGTATGGCGTGCAAGATATCAGCGTGCTGATAGCGCGCATAAGGTTCAATGAATGGTGCAGTAAATCGTTGCCAAATTTTTGGTTTCACGCACAGGTACTCTTATTAATTGAAGAATATATAGTCAATGAAAAGTAATATCGAACCATCATGTACTGCTGATATCAAAAAAAACGTCTCTTACCTGTTAAAAGGCAAAAGACGTTTGAGATCTAAATAGAGTGGTCAATAATTGGATGTAAACCAAAACCATTATACCTCTAAGAAGTCCAAAATACCTTCAGCGGCTTCACGACCTTCCCAAATCGCAGTCACGACCAAATCAGAACCACGTACCATATCACCACCAGCAAATATCTTGGGGTTTTTGGTTTGGAATTTAAAGGTTTGCTTTTCCGCTGCCAGCACGCGACCAGAGCTGTCCATTGCCACTTGCTGAGACTCAAACCAGTCAGCAGGGCTAGGACGGAAGCCAAAAGCCATAATTACAGCATCACATGGGATAATTTCTTCTGAATTAGGAATCGGCTCAGGACGCTGACGACCACGATTGTCTGGCGCACCCAAGTGAGTCGTGACGACTTTCACGCCATTCACTTTACCATTCAAGCCAATGATTTCTGTCGGTTGACGATTGAATAGAAACTCAACGCCTTCCTCTCGAGCATTGACCACTTCGCGGCGCGAACCTGGCATGTTCTCTTCGTCACGGCGATAGGCACAGACTACTTGCTCAGCGCCTTGGCGAATACTGGTACGGTTACAATCCATCGCAGTATCGCCACCACCTAGCACCACCACTCTTTTACCCTTAAAGTCGATATATTCTTCAGGATTTTTTTCCCAATCGTTGCAGCGATTGACGTTAGCAATTAGGTAATCTAGCGCATCATGAACACCGATAAGCTCTTCACCAGCAAAGCCGCCACGCATATAAGTGTAAGTACCCATGCCCATAAATACCGCATCGTACTCGCTTAGCAACTCATCAATACTAATATCAGTACCAATTTCTGTCTCAAGACGAAATTCCATGCCCATGCCTTCAAAGATGACACGGCGGTTACGCATGACGTCCTTTTCCATTTTAAATTCTGGAATACCAAAGGTCAGTAAACCACCAATTTCAGGACGCTTATCAAACACAACTGGTTTTACGCCGTTTCTAACGAGTATATCTGCACAGCCCAAACCTGCTGGCCCTGCACCGATGATCGCGACTTTTTTATCTGTCCAAACCACATCAGACATATCCGGACGCCAGCCAAGTGCAAAGGCGGTATCGTTGATGTACTTTTCGACATTACCAATGGTCACAGCGCCAAAGCCATCGTTTAAGGTACAAGCGCCTTCACATAAGCGATCTTGGGGACAGACGCGACCGCAGACCTCAGGCAACGTATTGGTGCGGTGACACAATTCAGCCGCTTGAAATATCTGCCCTTCGGTGGCCAATTTGAGCCAGTTAGGAATGTAGTTATGTACAGGGCACTTCCATTCACAATAAGGGTTACCACACTCCAGACAGCGGTGCGATTGCTGCGCAACGGCTTCACTCTCAAACGGTTTATAAATTTCAACAAATTCCGTTGAGCGCGTGGCGATGTCTTTTTTGGTCGGCTCAAGCCGTGGTACATCTAAAAACTGAAAACTATTTTCTAAGCGTTTTGCCATGGTATTGTCTCTTTAATATGAGGCTTTTTATATCAAGCTTTTTTAAAGTGGGCGGTGACAGTCAACGATGTCTCATTTATCGCAAAATTAAGAGCTTTATATCGTGACCGTCACTTACCTGCTGAAAACCTCTGAGTTAAAAGGTTTTTAAAAGCGGAACATTGGATAATCCAAGCAAAGCTACTGTGGGTCAGCCATGGTGGTCTTGAGAAGGCTCGCAATGTTTGCCGCTTTAGGCTTCACCAAATAAAACTTACGAACATAGTGCTCAAAGTCAGCCAATATCGTCTGACCCCACGCGCTGCCTGTTTTATTAACATGCGCTTCAATCACTTGCTGCAAATGAATACGATGCTCTTCGGTTTGCTCACTTGAGATACGATTCAGATCGATCAGCTCATGGTTACAACGGTCAAAGAAGTCCCCTTCCATATCGAGCACATAAGCAAAGCCCCCTGTCATACCTGCCCCAAAGTTGAGACCCGTACGCCCAAGAATAGTGACAATACCGCCTGTCATATATTCACAGCAATGATCGCCTGTGCCTTCGATGACTGCGTGCGCGCCAGAGTTACGCACCCCAAAGCGCTCGCCAGCAGTACCAGCTGCATATAGTTTGCCGCCCGTTGCGCCATATAAGCAGGTATTACCAATGATGGCGGTCTCTTGCGCCGTAAAGCTTGAGTCTTTTGGTGGATAAATAACAATCTCACCGCCAGCCATGCCTTTGCCGACATAATCATTGGCATCGCCTTCTAGCTCAATATTTAGACCACCTGCATTCCAGACGCCTAAACTTTGCCCAGCAGTACCAGTCAGATGCAGTTTAATTGGCATATCACTCATGCCAAGGTTGCCCCATACTTGCGCAATTTCACCAGAGATACGCGCGCCGATAGAGCGATCACAGTTACCGACATAATAGCTATAATCGCCGCCATTACCTTGACGAATATTGAGCAGCATATCACTAATCATCTGTTCAGCGAGTAAGCCTTTATCAAATGGCTCATTACGCTCAACCTGACAGGTTTGGGCTTTCCCACTACTGGCCGGATGGCTAAATAATAATGGCGTTAAATCTAAATGACGCTGCTTATCCGTGTTGCCTTCTAATACTTCAAGCAAGTCAGTACGTCCGACCAACTCTTCCATACTACGCACACCAAGGGCGGCAAGCCATTCACGCGTTTCAGTTGCTACAAATTTAAAGAAGTTAATGAGCATCTCTGCTTCACCAATGAAATGCTCGTCACGTAGTTTGGCTTTTTGCGTCGCAACTCCAGTCGGGCAATTATTCAGATGGCAAATACGTAAGTATTTACAACCAACGGCAATCATCGGCGTGGTACCAAAGCCAAAGCTTTCTGCCCCAAGGATAGCGGCTTTTACCACATCAAGTCCTGTCTTTAGACCACCATCAGTTTGAATACGAACTTTATGACGCAAGCCATTTACTCGTAGTGATTGATGGGTTTCAGCCAGTCCTAGCTCCCATGGTGACCCTGCATGATGGATAGACGATAGCGGAGAGGCTGCTGTGCCGCCATCATAGCCTGAGATAGTGATTAAATCGGCATAGGCTTTTGCCACACCAGTCGCGATAGTACCAACGCCCGGACGTGAGACCAATTTTACCGACACCAAAGCATCAGGGTTGACTTGTTTTAAGTCAAAAATCAGCTGCGCCAAATCTTCGATAGAATAGATATCATGATGCGGTGGCGGTGAAATCAACGTCACACCCGGTACAGAATAACGTAAGCGTGCAATCAAAGCATTGACCTTGCCACCCGGCAGCTGACCACCCTCACCCGGCTTGGCACCCTGTGCAACCTTGATTTGCATCACTTCTGCTGAACGCAAATACGCTGGGGTGACGCCAAAACGACCCGAGGCAATTTGTTTGATCTTTGAGTTGCGCAACGTGCCATAACGTACTGGATCTTCGCCGCCCTCACCAGAGTTTGAACGTCCACCGATGGTATTCATCGCCATGGCAATCGCTTCATGGGCTTCGGGTGACAATGCCCCTAACGACATGCCCGCCGAGTCAAAGCGCGTCAGAATGGATGAGATATCCTCCACGTCATTAACGTCGATAGAGTTATCTGTTTTTAATTGCAATAAATCACGCAAGGTCGCAACCGGACGGCTATTGACCAAATCAGCATAATTACGATAATTGTCGTAATCACCCGTGCGTACAGCTGTATGCAGGCTGTTAATCACATCTGGATTAAAGGCATGATATTCTTTATTGAAGACAAACTTCAGTAAGCCACCTTGATCGAGTGGCGCGCGACGCTTGAAAGCATTCGCCGCTAGCTGTGCTTGATCGGCAGCTAAGTCAGCAAAGGTCGCACCTTTAATACGACTCTGTACGCCTTTGAAACACAGGCTCACCACCTCTTCAGAGAGACCCACTGCTTCAAATAACTGCGCGCCGCGATAAGAGACAATGGTCGAGATGCCCATTTTTGATAAGATTTTTAGCAAGCCTTTATCCAAGCCTTTACGGAAATTAACCCGCGCTTGAATCGGATCACCAAGCAGCTCACCAGTCGCTACTAAGTCATCAATAACATCATAAGCCAAATAAGGATAAACGCAGGTCGCACCAAAACCAATCAAGACTGCCACTTGATGCGAGTCGCGCGCCAAACCAGTCTCAATGATTAAATTAGCATCAGTACGAATACCTTGACCAATCAAATAATGATGCACCGCACCAGTCACCATGATGGCATTGGCTGGTACTTTATCGGCATCGATGTCTTTATCAGACAACACAATCAAAGTGTGACCAGCTCGGATGCTGTTAGCTACTTGCTCGCAGATAGCCATGATGGCTTCTGATAACTCAAGGGTGCGATCATAGTTTAAATCAATACGCGCCATTTTAAAGGCTGGATCACCCAAGGTCTCAAGCTGCTGCATCTTGCTGGCTGACAGTACAGGCGACGATAAGATAATACGGTGTGCATCTCGCGCTGATGGCGCAAACACGTTAGTTTCAGCACCGAGGCAGGTCTGCAATGACATCACGATAGATTCACGCAATGGATCAATCGGTGGATTGGTCACCTGTGCGAACTGCTGGCGGAAGAAATCACCGACATGGCGGATTTGCTGCGACAGCACTGCCATGGGCGTATCATCACCCATTGAACCGACAGGCTCTTGACCATTTTCGGCATTGGGGCGAATAATTTCAGTACGCTCTTCATTGGTGATGTGATACATTTTTTGCAGTGTTTTTAGCTCATTACCACGGCATGTTTGCGCTGCTAACTCTTCTTCTAAACGCTCATCGTCACGGATACGGGTTGCTTCTTCACGCAGCCATTTACGGTACGGATGGGCTTTTTTCAGTAACGTCGCAATCGCTTTAGTATCTAAAATTTGACCCGTTAAAGTATCAATAACGAGCATTTGACCAGGGCCAACGCGTCCTTTTGCCAATACATCTTTTGGCGAGTAATCCCACACACCAACTTCAGAGGCAACGGTGATATAGCCGTTCTTAGTTGTCACCCAGCGCGATGGGCGTAGACCATTACGATCAAGCATACAGACCGCATAGCGTCCATCTTGAATCACCAAACCTGCTGGGCCATCCCACGCTTCCATGTGCTGCGAATAAAACTCATAAAAGGCGCGCAAATCCATATCCATGCTATCGACATTCTGCCAAGCAGGTGGCACGAGAATCGACATCGCATGGAATAGATTCATACCGCCTGACATGAGGACTTCAAGCATATTATCTAAGCTTGATGAGTCAGAGCCCGTACTGTTCACCAGTGGCGTCAATTCATTCAAATTGGGCAATTTGTCTGATTTTAGTTTTGGCGTCCGTGCCTCAGACCAGTTGCGATTGCCTGTGATGGTATTCAACTCGCCATTGTGAGCAAGATAACGAAACGGCTGCGCCAAAGGCCAACGCGGCAAGGTATTGGTGGAGAAACGTTGATGAAATACCACGATATGCGATGCCAAACGCGCATCTTGTAGATCCAAGAAAAATGCTGGCAAGTCTGATGGCATCACCAAACCTTTATAGATAATCGTCTGACAGCTCAATGAGCACACATAAAACAGCTCATCATCAGCTAAGCGCTGCTCTGCTTTTTTGCGTGCGACAAACAGTTTACGGTTAAAGTCGTCCGCTGCTAAATCATCGGGTGCGTTGACAAACACTTGCTTAAAATCAGGTAAAGTCTCACGGCCAATGTCACCGACGATGCTCAAATCAAGCGGCACATCACGCCAGCCAGCAACCTCTAATCCTTGGGCGACAATCTCATCGCTAAGCACTTGCTGGCTATCACAAGCTTTTGTCTCATCTAAATTGACAAAGATCATACCAACGGCAAAGTTGTCAGTAATCGCGAACCCTTGCTCAGCAGCAATACCTCTAAAAAACTCAATAGGCGTCGCCAGTAGTAGACCACAACCATCACCCGTTCTACCATCAGCAGCAACACCGCCGCGATGGGTCATACAGCTTAGACTATGAATAGCAGTTTTTACCAAATCATGGCTGGCTTGTCCCTCAATATGAGCGATCAAACCAAAACCACAGTTATCAGAAAAGTCATCTGGCGTGGCCAGGTGGGTTTGCGAGGAAATCATTGACATGGCTAGTCCTTTTAGGTGAACGGGCAATTTATGCATCCAATGCAGATCATAAACTGAAGACCGTAAGCAGAACGGGCTAATAATTAATATTCGTATATCCGAATTAATAAATGGTGTGACGCTCATAGACATCATACTTTGAGACTAAGGTGAAAGCTCTGGCACTCCCAGTCATTGAATGATGTTTCAATAGATCATTAACATATTAAAAGATAGTAAACGGTCGCCCTTGGCAATGACATACAGCCCTGTATACCCGTTACCTAATCATCAATAACACAATGTCGCTATCTTGAGTGTCACTTGTTATCACACCATGCCTAGCAATCCAGACTGATTGACTACGCATGTAATAACCGTGCATTTGATTAATTTTGAATATCTGACGCTCTGTAATCAAGCGCTTCATTCACTCTAAAGAGAGCGATAATAAGAGAGGTTGCGTCACTTGCGATAGCTTAATTATAGATAGCAAGTGACAACGCTTGAGACAAAAAAATTTAGTAACGCATCTTTTAAATGATAGAAGTTTACCAATTCATTGTTAAAAAACAATTTTTACGATAACTATACAGAACGTCGCCCACAGTTATATTAGTTAATGACGGACAAAAAATCTAGTCTTTTCTATCGATTCATCCACCATATTTTGTAAGAGAACTTATTACTATTGGTTATAGGATGATTAAATGTTCTATGCAAATTTTGATACATAGTATCTGTGACAAGGCTTAGTTGAGATGCTTAATTAAGATCAACTTCTTTTGAAAACGTATTTTTAGCACTAATTATATGTTTTACGATGCTCCACAAAAAAACCCACTAACCAGCTTGTCAGTGGGTTTTTTTAATCATAGTGGTAACGAGGTTATCATAACTATCAACGATATGGTCACAAGACAAACATACTCTAATTACTTTTGTCTTCTATCAGTGTTTTTATGCTGTCGTTATTGCTCTTAGGAGGATTGGTATTCTTGCTAGTAGTGTTTGCGCCAGAATTTGTGCTACTGGTACTACTTGGCGGCTTCGGTGTTGCGACTACTGGGGGTTTTTTAGTGGTATTTTCAGTGCCTGATGTCGCTGGTTTTTTATTCTCTGATTCAGACTTAGTTCCACTACCTTCATTTTTAGGCGTGGTGATAGAGGATACTTCCTCTTCATTGCCAACAATACGCTCTTCAGTGACCGATAAAGTATCGGAGGTATCTGCTGACTGACGGATACTTTCATTGTCGCTGTTACTGGCAGTTTCTTGACTGCTACGACCAGCATTGTCCCCATTATCCGTTTCTGGCAGTGGCTGGCGCACTGGCACTTCGCGCTTAGTCGGCTTTAGATCAACAGAACGTGTGCGTCTGGTGCTCAAATCTTTAACTGGATCAGGGCGTTCATAATTATCGATGATACCGACATAACGATTGATCTCTTCTGGCAACACACGCACATTGGCTGGCAACTTAAAGTCTATCAGTTTTGCCGCGCCAACCGCTTCTTGTGGACTACTCATGAGCCCATAAGTTAACATATAGCGAACTTGATTTTCATCATCAAGATAACGGAAATAAGCAAATTTATTACGGTCTGCGCGGCCTTCTAAATAACTGACAATCACATCGTTTTCGGCGACATTCATCACCTGCACTGTCCATTTGCCTTTATTCGCCAACAAATAACGTTTGTCTTTAAACTCAGCAGGATAATTGCGCAAATCACGTACCGTCGTATCAAAACTAATGGGCTGCACGTCGGTATCAAGCTCGTGTAACGACTCGATTTTTAAGGGCTGCTCAAGCTCAGCACTCAATGGTTGCGGTGCTGATATGGGGGCATTTTCAATTTTGGCACCCATCGCTGGCGTTTGACTAAACATCCAAATCAGAGCCGTAACCACACCCAGCAGCAAGGTCATTATCAGCCAAATCAACGCTTGACGGCGATATGACTGGCTAGCGGTACGCGGCGTCGATCTTGAAGCTGCCATGGGAGTATCCTTGGTGAAAATAAAGTTGACCGCATTCAAGAGATGCGCAGTAAGTAGAATGGCGGCGAGCCAGTCTGCTTTAAACCGTTGCGTTCAGTGAGTATTCACGAGCACTAAAGCTTTAAGACATTATACGCGGTGTTGTGATAATACCTCGTACAAAAGCTCTTCATCGAAATCACTGGTCAATACGGCCTGACCTAGTGATTTTAACAAAATCAGGCGGATTTGTCCGTGTTTCACTTTTTTATCATGTCCCATCAAACTTAGCGCCGTTTGTGTATCAATGCGTGGCGGGGTGATAGGCAAATTTGCTAAGTTTAAAATACGCTTAATACGAGCAATGTCTTCGACCGTTAACCAACCCATTCTCTGTGATAACTCTGCGGCTTGTACCATGCCAGCAGCGACTGCCTCACCGTGTAGCCAATTACCATAGCCTTCATGTGTTTCAATGACATGACCAAAAGTATGACCGAAATTTAACAATGCTCGCACGCCTGACTCTCTTTCATCTTGCGCGACGATATCGGCTTTATACTGACAGCAGCGTTTTACGGCATCACCAAGTACCGCTAAATTCAAATCCATCATCGCTGGCAGATTGACTTCCAGCCAATCTAAGAACGTGACATCCATAATGAGTGCATATTTAATGACCTCAGCCAACCCGGCTGACAACTCGCGCGCTGGCAAAGTCTTGAGCGTACTCATATCAGCAAGTACCATTTGTGGCTGCCAAAAAGCGCCAATCATGTTTTTGCCTTGAGGATGATTGATGCCCGTCTTACCACCAACGCTCGAATCCACTTGTGACAGTAGCGTGGTTGGAATCTGGATAAAATTTACACCACGCATAAAGCTTGCTGCAGCAAAGCCCGTCATATCACCAATAACGCCACCACCTAGAGCAATAAGCGTAACGTCACGATTAAAATGCTCGGCCATCAATACATCGTAAATTTGATTGATACTGCTCTGATGCTTATATTGCTCACCATCTGGCAATACGCAAACACGCACAGTGAACTGCTCTGTTAACTCTTTTTCTAAAGCGTTTAGGTATAAAGGCGCAACAGTATCATTAGTGACAATCAATACTTGGCGACCACGAATATAAGGTGTGATCAGCTTTGCCATACTGTTGTGATTTATCGCTGTTTTCTCAGTAATGACGATTGGATAGTCATGGCTTTGCGTATGAACCGTTAAACCGTCATGAAACAGTGGCGTTGCCATTAAGCACTCCCTAAACATTTTGAATGAGATAAAAGTAGCTGAGCTTAACTAGGGCGCGTCCTGATTTTTATCACCATTTTTAAATGAGGACACGCCTTGATAAAGTTTATCATTATGGTTAATTTTCTTTATCTTCTGGTGCTATAGCAGTCGAGTCAGTAAATGACTCTAGTTGCTGTAAGAGCTGATTGACCATATGACGGGGATAAGTATGACCAGTTGGCATAATAATATGAGCGACTTGGCGATATAAGGGATCACGAGTGCTATATAAATCTTGCAAGATTTTTCTAGGATTTGGCTGCTGTAACAGTGGTCGTGATTTGTCTTTAGCCGTGCGAGCCATTTGCACATCAACTGGCGCATTCAAATAAACCACGATGCCGCGCTGATGCAAAAACGCTCTGTTTTCAGCACACATCACAGCGCCACCACCAGTCGCTAAGACGATTTGGTCTTTTTGAGTCAACTCATCGATGGCGCGCGTTTCACGCTCACGGAAGCCCGCCTCGCCTTCTTTAGCGAATATCCAAGCTATGTCAGCCCCTGTCTGCGATTCAATGTACCAATCGCTGTCTACAAAGGTGCGCCCCAACTGCTTAGCCAGCAATTTACCGATGGTTGTCTTCCCTGCTCCCATCGGCCCTACTAAAAATACCGACGGCAATTCCTCCACCATAATACTTACTCAGCTAAATTAGCTATGATACAACGTCATTGATATTCTGGCTAGTAATGAGCGTTGATTATTGTTAGTAAAATTCAATCAATATGAAAATTTTCCCATAAAAAAAGCAAGCGTTGATGCTTGCTTCTTTTGAGCGAAAACCAATCAATAAATGATTAATCTATGCGGCTAATACCATCATTGATCAATTTTGGCGTGATAAATATCAATAACTCTTCTTTCGAATTACTACGCACGTCTTTACGGAAAGCGCGACCAATATAAGGCAGATCTCCTAAGAAAGGTACTTTATCGACACCATTGCTGGTACGATTCTTAAAGACACCACCCAACACAACCGTTTGACCATCTTCAACAATAACATTGGTCGAAATAGAGTCTTCAGCAATAGCAACCTGATTGTTAATAATGGTCGGCGTACCGTTAGTGATTAACAATTGCAAGCCGATTTTACCATCTGGGGTGATATTTGGTGTGGCCTCTAAACTCAATGCTGCTTCTTTAAAGCTAGTGGTAGTTGCTCCACTGGCAGACGCTTCTTGATAAGGAATCTGCGTCCCTGAAGAGACTTTCGCCGTTTGCTTGTCTGCTGTCAGAATCTTCGGCGTAGAAATCACTTCACCGCGATTATCCGCTTGCAGTGCTGACAATTCAAGATCAAGCATCACATCTGACATGCTCAGCAAGCCAAAGGCAATACTACCAGCAGGGTTGGCAACCCCTAAATCGACGTTTAAGTTATCAGGACGAGTAATATCGTATGAAGGATAAGAAACTGTTTGACCATTTACCGTCGTCGTTTCTACATCAAAGTCTTTTAAATCCCATAGCGTTTGATTACTACCACCGACCAATAAATTACGGTTGTTAGCAGCACCATTTGACAAGATACCCCAACGAACCCCAATCTCTTTACTAAAGCTATCAGTGGCACTCACAATACGCGCTTCAATCATGACCTGACGGACTGGAATATCAATTTTACCAATCAATTTATGGATATTTTCGATACTGTCAGCCACATCTTTAATAATTAAAGTATTGGTACGTTCATCTACCGTTACCGTTCCACGATTAGACAATAAGGTATTGTTATCAGCAGCATTTGCATTGCTGCCACCTGATGAGCCACTGCCTTGAGAAATAAGTGTCAAAACATCTGGCGCTTTTGCATAGCTAAGACGAATATATTCTGTGCGTAATGGCGCAAAAGACTCAACTGCTTGCTGTGCTTCAAGCTCACGTGCTTCTTGCTCAGCAAGCTCGGTGGAAGGCGCAACCAAAATGACATTGCCATTCTCACGCTTACCAAGATTCTTACTCTTTAGAATAATATCTAGCGCTTGATCCCATGGGACATTAATCAGGCGTAAGGTGATATTGCCCGCGACTGAATCACTAGCCACAATATTCATTTCTGTGAACTGCGCTAGGATATCTAAGACACTACGAATCTCAACGTCTTGAAACTCCATAGATAGCGCTTCACCGCTATAGACTTTTTCTTCAAGTGTTGGCTCACGTAGTAGCTCAGGTTTTCTGATATTAATATTCAGCTGATTGCCTGATTGATAAGCCTGATACTCATAATCTTCTTTGACATTAATAGTAATTACACCATTTTGACCTTGGTTTTTAGTATCAATACTATCAACCAGACCACTATTAATATTCAAACGGCGCAATAAATTTCTTGGCACGGTGCTACCCGTTAAGCGTACCACTAACTTGTTGCCTTGACGTTGCACATCAACGGGAATGGCTTCATTGGTAAGTGCGATGCTAACGTTGCCACCACCATCATTTCCTGCGGCAAAATTGACGGCACTCAAACCATCATAGCTATATTGCTTACTCACTTGCGATGCAGCAAGTTGTGGGCTTAATAACGGGTTAACTCTGACCACCATGGTATCAGCAGGTACTTGGTTTTTAACCACAGTTTTACTGGCTATATTGACTGCCGGTGCACTACTGGTTTCTACAATCGGTGTAACGACTGCTGTCGTCGTGATCGCATTATTGTCATTGAGTACGTCTTGGATAGGATCATTGGTCATTACTGGACGGTTAGGATCGGTGATGGTTAATAGTAAATCGTTACCCTCAATCGATGTCGTATAGTTACCTGCCTGTTTTAGCTCAACAATCAGGCGCGTGGTACTGTCACTATTTAAAGTCGTGACCTTATCAATCATACCAATATTGTATTCATTAAAGCGACTAGCAAGTCCATTCTGCACTTTTTCAAAATCTAGTACCAAACGGCTAGGGTTATCAAGCTGATAGGCGGCAGGTAACACTGGTAAACCGTCAAATCCCAAACGCATTTGTGTCACCGCTGGCGCAGTTTGTACCACAGAAACTTCGTTAATGCGCTGTGCGGCATGGGCACTATTACTCACTGCTACCATGCTGATTGCCAATGCTGAAATGGCAAAAGCAGAAGATACGCGGTTACTCATCATCGTTACCTTGTTATTGCGTACTGTCATTATTTATTCCTCAAAAAATCTGCCGACTTAGCTTATGGGTGAAACCAACGACTGGGGTTTTTCAACAAACCCAGCGCGGCTGTCTGGCACAATTTCAATCAAGTTAATCTGGGTCGGCGTGATTTCAACAATACGGCCGTCATTTAGTCCAAGATAATCACCTACTTTCACACTCGCGACTGAACCATCAGGGCGTTGTACCAACGCATATCGCTGACCTTCAGGTGAAATTACGACACCACGAAAAATCAGTTGCGATAGCTCATATTGCTCAAGAGGTTCTTTCACTCTGGTAATGTCAGGACGCACACCATCGATGGAAGTGATAGGACCTTGGACATTGACTAAACTCGGTGGTAAGAATGGACTGCGCTGTGCGCTGGCACTATAAACAAAGTCTTCTACTAGCTCAGCTTTGGGCGGTGGTTCAATAGGTTGAGCTGGCTGATTACGGATATCGGTCATTGATTGCTCTGCCATACCAATGCGATCCGCACACCCTGTCATGGACAATACAGCCATGCTTAAAACCAATAGCGTAGGCAGTTTTTGAATATTCATTAGTTGCCTCCTGCATTATCAGTGGTCGCAGCGTCAGTGACAGCAACCGTTTCATCACCCTCAGGGTCAGCTTCTTTTGAACGATAGGTTTTGGTTTGTAATACCAAATTAAGCTCCGGTAAAACATCCAATGTCGGCTGCGGATTGCTGACCTCAAAATCATGCATAGTAATGATTCGTGGTAAGGCGGCAAGACCACTAATAAAGCTACCAAACTGATGATATTCGCCCAAAGCAGCAATGCGGATAGGTTGCTCAATAAAAAATTCGTTTTCAATCTCAGGCTCTACTGAAATGTCTTGAAAACGTATATTGCTGCCGACACCCGTCATGTTAATGCCCTCAACCAGCTCTGATACACGCGTATCTTTTGGTAACTGATCGAGTAAGGTATTGAACTCAGCTTCCATTTGGACAACTTGCTCTTGGTAAGCTTTTAAATGACGCGCGCGTGATTCTTTTTCACGATAGCTATCAAGTAACGTTTGTTGCTGGCTCTCAGCAGCATTGATCTCATCGATTTTACTACTAATCGGTAAAGCCCACGCCAACGCTGCGATGAGCGTGATGATAAGCCCTATTACCGTTACCTTTACAGGTAATGGCCAGCTGCCGTAGTTTTCAGAGTCTAACGACTCAAAACTGCGGCGAAACTCCTGTAAATCAAACTGTTGCTTTGGTTTCAGGGCTGTTTTTTTGGTTTTAATCAGGCTTTTTTTACGGTTAAGCTTCATAACTCACCTCCAGGTACAGTGGTACCGTCAGCACCTTCTACAGGAACGGCTGTTTCCGACTGTACTTTGGTCGTGATCACAAACTGTACATAACTGTCTTCAGGATAAATAGGACGCGGCTGTTCGCCAGCGGTGACCGTATTATTAAGCACTGGTGCAGATTCATAAGCACTGATATTTTGTTGGATATTACTAACGGCTGAATCACCCATCCATTTACTATCATCAAGATTACGAATCAAACTTGATACAATATTTGGATTATCAGCTCGACCTGTCAGCGTCAAAACATCGCCTTCACGTTTGAGGTTATTCAAATAGAGTGCCGGCGGGATAGCTTTAGCAAGATCATCCCATAAACGAACGGGCACAGGACGTCGACCCTGCAAGTCTTGAATGACTTGCATACGTGAAATAATATCCTCACGGCGCTGCTCCAGACTATCAATTTCAGTCAAAGCCGTATCTAAAAGAGCATTTTCTTTTTCAATCAATGCGTTTGCATCAAGTTGTTCATCAAGCTCGTTGTTAAAGTAGCTCCATGAAGCAAATGCAGCCAATAAAGTGAGCAAAGTCACTGCCACTACTAACGTGAGAAATTCTTTATTGCGACGCTCGCGCTCTTCTTGGCGCCAAGGTAATAGGTTAATACGAGCCATTAGTCGAAGCTCCTTAACGCAAGACCGCATGCAGCCATTAAACTTGGTGCATCAATGGCCAGTTGCTCATTATCGATATTTGGTGCAATAGTCATATTGGTAAAAGGGTTGGCAATACTGACAGTCACCCCAAGTTTTTGCTGTGCCATGCCAGCAAGACCAGAAATAGAGCTACTACCACCAGCAAGGACCACATGATCGATACTACTGTATTGGCTTGAAGAAAAATAAAATTGCAATGAGCGAGTAATTTGTTGAATAGCATTTTCGATAAAAGGCGTCAGCACATCAAGATAGTAGTCATCTGGTAAGGTACGCTCACGCTTACTAACAGCCGCTTCTTCAGCAGATAGTCCATAACGGTTTTGTATCGCTTCTGTTAACTGAACACCACCAAATAATTGTTCACGGCTATAGATAAACTCACCGTTCTTAGCAACATATAAAGTCGTTTGATTGTGACCAATATCTATCAAAGCAACTAACTCAGGGGCATTTGGTAAGTTATTTACCATGAGTCCAAAAGCACGCTCTATCGCATGGGATTCAATATCCATGACCTTCGTTTGAAGACCACCAAAGGTTAAGGCATCAACTCTTTGGTCAACATTCTCCGAGCGTGATGCGGCAAGTAAGACTTGCACCATGTCATCACTTGCTAAAGAAGGCCCTAAAACTTCAAAGTCTAGGTTGACGTCTTCTAATGGATAAGGTATGTATTGATCAGCATCTAAACGTATCTGCGCTTCACGCTCAACGTCGCTTAGCGCAGCATCCATATCAATAATTTTAGTGATTACTGCTGACCCTGACACGGCAGTTGCAGCACTACTACCAGCGACATGACAACGTTTAGCTAAGTTAGCAATAATATGACCAACCGCTTCAGTATCTACAAGAAGTTTATCGACGACTATACCTTCTGGCAGTCTTTCAATACCATAAGATTTTAGATGAAACATGCCCTGTTGGCGCTGTATGTCAACCAACTTTACTGAAGTGGCACAGATATCCACACCAATTAAATTCTGACTTTTGGAAGTAAATAGCCTCACAAACTCTATACCTTATATTAAGTGTACAATCTGATAGTTATTTGTAATAATTCAGTACAATACTTTACTTAACAGATAGATTCAAGCATTTAAACAGGTTATTAAGGTCAACTTACACATTTATTATGACCTGCTGATTTTGTTCAAGGTATAATGTTTTATCTGTTGCAAATTTTAATTGATAAGTCTTCTTATGACCAAAAAAAATGCTACCGCCCGTCTCATTCACTTTTTGGTGGGGCTTGTTATTGCCTGCTTGGCATTGGCAGTTATCTTAGCACTTGCTGTGCCCATTGGTTTTTATGGGATGGCAATGTATTTATCGCCTACCCTACCTAGCATTCAAGAGATTAAAACAGCAAATTTAGAGATGCCATTACAGATATATAGTAGTGATGACAAACTCATTGGCCAATATGGTAACCGTTTATCTTTACCCGTTACTTTTGAAGATATTCCTGAAAATTTGACTCATGCTTTTTTAGCAGCAGAAGATGCGTCCTTTTTTCAGCACAGCGGTATTAGTATTAAAGGTCTTGGTCGCGCAGTGACAGAAGTAGTGACTGACGACGACAGCCAAACGGGCGGCTCTACCATTACTATGCAGGTTGCCAAAAACTACTTCTTAAGTCCAGAGCGCACCTTAAATCGCAAATTGGTCGAGCTATTTTTAGCACGTAAAATAGAAGATGAGCTCAGTAAAAATGATATCTTGACGCTTTATGTCAACAAAATCTATCTAGGTGAAGGCGCTTATGGTATCCGCGCCGCGGCCAAAAAATACTATAGTAAATCCTTAGAAAACCTCACTATTGCTGAAACAGCAATGTTGGCAGGTCTGCCCAAAGCCCCTTCTAAATACAATCCTGTTGCCAATCCCAGTCGCGCGCTGACTCGCCGCAACTGGATCATTGGACGCATGCACGAGTTAGGCTATATCAGCAAAGCACAACGCGACGAAGCGATCAGCTCACCAGTAGGCATTAACCTCTATAAAGAGAAGCTCGACGTCAATATGCCGTATTTGGCAGAAATGACACGCTCTACATTGGTCAATCGCTATGGTGAGCAAGTGATGCATAGTGGATGGCGGGTACGCCTTACGGTTGATAGCAAAGCACAGACAGATGCGGAAGCGGCGGTACTGACCGGTTTGGTGGCTTACGAACATCGTCATGGTTGGCGCGGGGCTGAAGCAAATGATGAACCGCTAGAAAATTTCCGCCGCTATAGTAATATGACTCCCGCCAAAGTCACCAAGGTTAATGCTCGCAGTTTTGAGGCGACAATGCCCTTTGGTGAAAATGTGACCGTTGGTTGGTCTGGGATGAGCTGGGCACGCAAGTATATTTCTGCCAATCGTATCGGTTACTTTCCTGACAACGCCCGCCAAATTGTCAATAAAAACGATATCATTCGTTTGATACCGACCGCGAATGGTAATTGGCAGCTGGGACAAATTCCCAAACTACAAGGAAGTCTGGTCTCCTTGAATCCAGAAACTGGCGCTGTTAAGGCATTGGTCGGTGGCTTTGACTTTAATCACAGTAAATTCAATCGTGCTCTACAAGGCTGGCGTCAACCAGGCTCAACCATTAAACCGCTTGTCTATACCGCTGCTCTAGAAAAAGGCTATCGCCCAGATAGCATTGTTTCGGATCGACCGATTCAAGTGGGTGACTGGAAACCGAAAAATTCTGATCAACGTTTTTTAGGCGAAATCACTTTACGCCGTGGACTGTATTTATCTCGTAACTTAGTCTCTATTCGTCTCTTACAAGCCATTGGTATCTCTGATACGCGCGACCTATTAGATGAATTCGGACTTGATAAAGAAAAGCTACCGACGACTTTGTCGTTAGCGTTAGGTGCAGGACAAGCAACACCGTTACAAATGGCAACAGCCTATGCTACGTTCGCGAATGGTGGTCACCGTGTACAGCCGTATTTTATCGAACAAATTTATAATTATAATAATAACCTCCTCTTTCAGGCAAACCCACGCCAAGCGTGTGCCACCTGCTTCAATGAAAAACTTGAAGACCTCAATAGAAATCTCCTCGAAGATTATAAGAAGTCAATTGAAAATGAAGACAGTGCTATCGATGATGAAGTGACGGTTAAAGAACAAAATTTAGAGAACAATGATGATATTGATAACATTGAACAAAGCGGTAAAGCGCTAAATCTAAAGGTTTATGATGCTAGTCCACAGGCCGATCGCTTAAAAGCACCAGCGGTTCAATATGCAGTGGCTAAGCAAGCACCTAGAATCTTACAACCCAGAGTCGCTTTTGAGATGGCAGATATCTTACGTGACGTCGTACAGCGTGGTACGGCAGTACGAGCCAAGGCTTTAGGTCGTGATGATATTGGTGGCAAGACCGGTACCACCAATGAAGCAAAAGACGCTTGGTTTGCAGGTTTTCATCCTACCAATGCAACTGTCGTGTGGATGGGTTTTGATCAACCATCAACCATGGGTCGTCGCGAATATGGTGGTGTGGCAGCTCTACCCGTTTGGATGGATTTTATGAAAGCCCAACTTAAAGACACGCCTCATCAATGGGTGTCTATCAATAACCGCGCCAAATCGAAAAAACAAAAGCAAAAAATTATAGAAATGACTGATGATGGTATTCTGGCCGATGATGAAGATACGGATAGCAGCGAATCAGAAAAACCAGTTAAGACGCAGACTCAACAGCGTAAATCACCACCAGCTGAACCTGTTGAAGCACAAACTAGCTCTCAAGCAGCCAAACCTAGTAACAGCCGTAGTAATGATAGTGTGCCGCAAAACCCTTTATCGGTAACACCCGTTGAGCGTATGCCACCGATACCAGAGTAGACAACCATTAATAATATAAACTTATGACTTAAAAAAGGCTTATTTAGCACTCGCTAAATAAGCCTTTTTTATACTTAATATTTTGATCAATACCACTCTATTAAAGGACAGTCATCAGTCAACTAGGACATGTCTTCATTTTAAAAATGGTGATAAAAATGAGATAAAATTTTAATAACTATTTTTAGAACTCAACCATACCAGCACGTAGTTGCTCAATCAGCTCTAAAAACTGCTGACGCCACTCTCGTATCGTCGCCTCATCTGGCAGCCATTGATTCGACAAGGTCACAACGTTAACAATAAGATCAGGTGAGGCAGTATTGCTTGGTGTTTGATCTACGATAGCATCTGGCGGTACGGCGTACAGACAACGCTGATACGCACGCTCTATATTGGCCAAAAAACCCTGCTGCTGTAACTGCTGTAATCGCTGAATCTCAGGCGATACTTGGGTACGCTCGCTCAATGCTTGCTCAATATCTGACAATGTTGGTGCGCTCATGTTTAAACTATAAAAATAACCTAGCTCTTGGGTAAATGCGAGAAAGGCACCGTACAGATGAAAAATAGCAGTTTCACAATGGGCTTGATAGTGCTGTTTATCATCGGTACTTCCCGCCGCTTGGCAGGATAAACGACAGAAATACAGTTTTTGATTGGTTCGATCTGCTTGATATTTGGCAACGCGGGTTTTACCTGCCATTTGCGACTTATCCTTATATGAAATGTAAATTAGGGCATATTTTCCAGTGTACTATTTTTTTAGATAACAGTACCATGCATTTCTCACTTTATTGCACACACAAAAAAGCCAGCAACTTAGGCTGGCTTTTTATCAAATTAACAATAAATCAAAGACGCTTAATACTATTAATTATCCTGATTAAGCTCTTGTGCAAAGGCTTCATCAAAGCTTGCAAAGTCTTTACTATCCGTGCTCGCTGACATATCAAATGCTGCATTGTCAAACCCTGCTTTAAGATCTTTATCTAGCAGTTTTTGCTCCGCTTTCTCTTTGCGTGCTTTATGATAAGCAAGACCAGTACCAGCAGGAATCAAGCGACCAACAACGACGTTCTCTTTCAGACCACGTAGTTCATCCACTTTACCAGTCACGGCAGCCGCAGTTAGTACACGGGTCGTCTCCTGGAACGATGCTGCTGAGATAAAGCTTTCTGTTGCCAGACTTGCTTTGGTGATACCTAGTAATTGACGCTCGAACTGTACTGGGAATTTATCTTCCGCTTCCAGCTTCGCATTCAATGCTTTGATATCAGAGTACTCTGCTTGATCGCCTTTGAAGTGGTTTGAATCGCCACCATCGGTAATCTCAACTTTGCGCAACATCTGACGAATAATCACTTCGATATGCTTATCGTTGATTTTTACACCCTGCAAGCGATAAACATCCTGTACTTCGTTAACGATGTAATCAGCAAGCGCAGTCTGACCTTTCAAACGTAAGATATCATGCGGGTTCTGTGGACCATCAGCGATCACTTCACCACGTGCTACCGTTTCGTTTTCAAAGACGTTGATTTGACGCCATTTCGGGATTAGCTCTTCATGAATCTCACCATCTTCATTGGTGATGATGAAGCGGTTTTTACCTTTAGTCTCTTTACCAAAGCTAACCACACCTGTCATTTCTGCCATGATGGCATGATCTTTTGGACGACGTGCTTCGAACAAGTCAGCAACACGCGGTAGACCACCGGTAATATCTTTAGTACCTGAAGAAGCTTGTGGTACACGACCTAAAATCGAACCGGCTGCTACTTTTTCACCATCGCTGACGCGAATGATGGTTTCAGCTGGTAAGAAGTAAACCACTTCTTTGCCTTCGTCAGTGTTCAAGATAATCGCAGGACGTAAGTCTTTTGCTGAACTTGAACGGTCACGAGTAGCAAGAATCTCAAATGAGCTCATACCCGTCGCATCATCAACTTTTACGGTAGCAGTTAAGCCATCCGTAATCTCACTGAAGCGTGCAGTACCAGCAAATTCTGTGATAATAGGATGCGTGTGCGGATCCCATTTAGCGATGGTTTGACCAGCATCAACCTGATCTTCGTGTTTCACAAGCACGCTAGAACCATAAGGCACTTTATAACGTTCACGCTCACGACCAAGCTCATCGGTCAAGGCGATTTCAGCTGAACGCGATACGATGACTAAGTGACCATCGGTATGTTGAACCGTTTTCATGTTTTCGAAATGCGCTTGACCAGCACTACGAACTGAGATGCTGTTATCCACTGATGCTGAGCTTGCTGCCCCGCCCACGTGGAATGTACGCATCGTTAACTGAGTACCTGGTTCACCGATAGACTGTGCAGCCATAACACCGACTGATTCGCCGATATTCACTTTATGACCACGAGCCAAATCACGACCGTAACACTGTGAACAAACACCATGCTCGACATTACAAGTAATAACTGAGCGTACCCAGATATCATCAATCGCATTGTTATCAAGCACGTTTACCCAATGCTCGTCGATCAAAGTACCTGCTGGAATCAATACCTTATCGGCATCATCGTTATAAGTCACATCACGAGCCGTAACACGACCTAGTACTAGCTCACCTAACTTCTCAATGATTTCACCACCTTGAATATGTGGTTTCATGAGCAAGCCTTGCTCAGTACCACAGTCATCACTGGTAATAACCAAATCTTGTGCTACATCAACCAAACGACGCGTCAAGTAACCTGAGTTAGCCGTTTTCAGTGCCGTATCCGCAAGACCTTTACGTGCACCATGCGTTGAAATAAAGTACTGAAGTACGGTCAAGCCTTCACGGAAGTTTGCTTTAATTGGCGTTTCGATGATTGAACCATCTGGCTTAGCCATCAAACCACGCATACCAGCCAACTGACGAATCTGAGCCGCACTACCACGAGCACCAGAGTCTGACATGATAAAGATAGAGTTGAATGACTTCTGCTCTTCTTCTTCACCTTTGGCATTCATGATTTTATCAGTGGCCAAATTGTCCATCATCGCTTTAGCGACTTTGTCATTGGTACGTGACCAGATATCGACTACTTTGTTATAGCGCTCACCAGCGGTCACAAAACCTTGCTCGAATTGATCTTCGATTTCGCGAACTTCACCTTCTGCCACTTCGATGATTTGCTTTTTCAGTGGTGGAATAACCATGTCATCAATACCGATAGACACACCAGACAATGTCGCTTGGGCAAAACCAAGATACATCAATTGGTCAGCAAACATGACACTTTCTTTAACGCCAACTTTACGGTAGCAAGAGTTGATCAAACGAGAGATGTTTTTCTTCGTCATCTCTTGGTTACATTCATCAAAAGACATACCTTTAGGCATGATGTTCCAGATCAATAAACGACCTGCAACCGTTTCTTTTAAGCTGATTTCTTTAGTCTCATTGCCGTCTTCATCGATATGCGTCTCGGTGACACGCACTTTGATCTTAGCGTTTACATGCAAATCGTTTGAACCAATCGCACGCAATGCTTCATTAACGGTGGCAAAAATCATGCCCTCGCCTTTGGCATTGATAGACGAGCGACTGATGTAATATAGACCCAGTACAACATCCTGTGACGGTACGATGATTGGATCACCGTTCGCAGGCGACAAGATGTTATTGGTAGACATCATTAGCGCACGTGATTCAAGCTGTGCTTCTAGCGTCAATGGCACGTGAACGGCCATTTGGTCACCATCAAAATCGGCGTTAAACGCGGTACAAACGAGCGGATGCAATTGGATTGCTTTACCTTCGATTAGTACTGGCTCAAATGCTTGCAAGCCCAAACGGTGAAGCGTTGGTGCACGGTTAAGAAGCACTGGATGCTCACGGATAACCATGGCCAGCATATCCCACACTTGCGGCTCTTCACGCTCTACCATCTTTTTGGCAGCTTTAATCGTGGTCGCTAAACCATGAGACAATAATTTGTTATAAGTAAATGGTTTGAATAATTCAAGTGCCATTTTCTTTGGTAAACCGCACTGATGTAGACGTAGCGTTGGACCAACAACGATCACCGAACGACCAGAATAGTCAACACGCTTACCAAGTAAGTTTTGACGGAAACGACCTTGCTTACCTTTGATCATATCTGCCAAAGACTTCAATGGACGCTTGTTACTACCAGTGATCGCACGACCGCGACGACCATTATCCAGCAAGGCATCCACTGATTCTTGCAACATACGCTTTTCGTTACGTACGATGATATCAGGGGCGCTCAGCTCAAGCAGACGCTTTAGACGGTTATTACGGTTGATCACGCGGCGATATAGATCGTTTAGATCTGAAGTCGCAAAACGACCACCTTCTAGTGGTACTAGCGGACGCAAATCTGGTGGTAGTACTGGCAAGATGTTCATCACCATCCACTCAGGCTTGTTATTAGAGTCACGGAAGGCTTCTAATAATTTAAGACGCTTAGACATCTTTTTAAGCTTGGTTTCAGAACCAGTTTGCGGAATCGCTTCGCGCAAATCATCGATTTCAAGATCCAAATCGATATCTTTCAATAGGTCTTGAACCGCTTCAGCACCCATTTTGGCAGTGAATTCATCGCCAAACTCTTCAAGCGCTTTATAATAATCTTCATCATCAAGCAGTTGATACTTCTCTAGAGAAGTCAAACCTGGCTCAGTAACAATATAGCTTTCAAAATATAGGACGCGTTCGATATCACGAAGCGTCATGTCTAGCAATAGACCGATGCGGCTTGGTAATGACTTTAAGAACCAAATGTGCGCCACTGGGCTGGCTAAGTCGATATGACCCATACGATCACGACGTACTTTCGCAGTCGTCACTTCTACGCCACATTTTTCACAGATAACGCCTTGGAACTTACGGCGTTTATATTTACCACATAAACATTCAAAGTCTTTTACTGGACCAAATATTTTGGCACAAAATAGACCATCACGCTCAGGCTTAAACGTACGATAGTTAATCGTTTCAGGCTTTTTCACTTCGCCATGCGACCATGACTTAATGACGTCAGGTGAGGCTAAAGTAATTTGAATGCTATCAAACTCTTGATTACCGTTGCCGGTAGGGCTTTGCATGATATCGAGTAAATCTTTCAAGTTGCTTCTCCGTTATCTTTATAATCATCTGATAGCGTATTATTGACGCAAATAAGATGAATGAAGGCAATGAATAGGGTTGAGACAAATCACTAAAAGCAGCAGCGATGCGCATACTGCTTTTAGGTTGACCACTAAGGATAATAATTAACTGAAGCTATGTTAAAGGTAGCTTCAGTCAGCCGTGCTTAATGGGTTTGTTTTAACTCAATATTAATACCCAATGATTTGATTTCTTTGGTCAGTACGTTAAACGATTCAGGCATACCTGGATCCATATACTGCTCACCATCAACGATGTTTTTGTACATACGCGTACGGCCTTCAACGTCATCCGACTTCACAGTCAGCATTTCTTGCAGCGTATAAGTCGCGCCGTAAGCTTCTAGCGCCCAGACTTCCATCTCACCGAAGCGCTGACCACCAAACTGAGCTTTACCGCCGAGTGGCTGCTGCGTCACTAATGAGTAAGAACCGGTTGAACGCGCATGCATTTTGTCATCAACCAAATGGTTAAGTTTGAGCATGTACATATAACCAACGGTTACTTTACGGTCAAACTTCTGACCAGTACGACCATCATACAACGTCTGTTGACCATCACGGTCCATACCAGCAAGCTCTAGCAGGTCTTTAACTTGGCTTTCTCTTGCGCCGTCAAATACTGCTGTGCCCATTGGTACACCAGCGCGCAAGTTATCTGCTAGCGCCATGATGTCATCATCACTCAAGCTATCAAGATCAACTTGCTCACCGCCGACTTGGTTATAGATTTTGTCTAAGAAGTCACGTAAATCTTTGATCGCTGCTTGCGATTTGAGCATACCATCGATCTTCTCGCCCAAACCTTTCGCTGCCATACCCAAATGCGTTTCTAGAACCTGACCGATGTTCATACGCGATGGTACACCAAGCGGGTTCAAGACGATGTCAACGGTATTACCATTTTCATCATAAGGCATATCTTCAACTGGCATAATGCGCGATACAACACCTTTGTTACCATGACGACCGGCCATTTTATCACCAGGCTGAATACGGCGCTTAACGGCGAGATAAACCTTGACGATTTTTTGTACGCCGTGCTGCAGATCATCACCAGCGGTTAATTTGCGTTTTTTCTCAGCAAACTTCACATCGATATCTTTTTGCTTATCAACCAAATACTCAGCGATTTGCGTTAGACGCTCAGAGATTTCTTCTTCAACTGGTTGGATATCCAGTAAGGTCTCAAGGCTCATATCTTTCATATCAGCCAATGCCATCACTGTACCGGCTTTTAGACCAGAACCACCGCTGACTTTTTGACCATCTAACAAGTTACCAATACGCCCACGAGCTGCTTCTTCAAAGATACGTAGCTCTTCTTTTAAATCTTTACGATAGCTATCAAGCTGTGATTTTTCAATTGCTCTTGCACGTGCATCTTTTTCAACGCCGTCACGAGTAAAGACTTGCACGTCAATAACCGTGCCTTTACTTGATGTTGGTACACGTAGCGACGTGTCTTTAACATCAGCCGCTTTTTCACCAAAGATAGCCCGCAAGAGTTTCTCTTCTGGCGTCAGTTGTGTTTCACCTTTTGGCGTCACTTTACCAACTAAGATATCACCAGCGTCAACTTCAGCACCGATATAAACGATACCTGCTTCATCAAGACTTGATAGCGCCGCTTCACCAACGTTCGGAATATCCGCAGTGATCTCTTCAGTACCTAGCTTGGTATCACGAGCCACACACGTCAATTCTTGGATATGAATGGTAGTGAAACGATCTTCTTTAACCACTTTCTCAGACAGCAAGATTGAATCTTCGAAGTTGTAACCATTCCACGGCATAAATGCGATACGAATGTTCTGACCCAATGCAAGCTCACCAAGATCCGTTGACGGACCATCAGCTAAGATATCGCCTACAGCAATAGCATCACCTTGGTTGACGATAATACGTTGGTTGATACAAGTATTTTGGTTAGAACGCGTGTATTTAACGAGGTTATAGATATCAATACCGGCTTCACCAGCAATCATCTCATCTTCATTAACACGAACCACAACACGTGAGGCATCAACGTCTTCGATCACACCGCCACGCTTAGCGATCACACAAACACCTGAGTCACGCGCAACGTGACGCTCCATGCCCGTACCTACTAACGGCTTATCAGCACGTAGCGTAGGAACTGCCTGGCGCTGCATGTTCGAGCCCATAAGCGCTCGGTTAGCATCATCATGCTCTAGGAACGGAATCAAACCTGCCGCTACCGATACAACCTGACTTGGCGACACATCCATATGCGTCACTTTTTCTGGCGGCATACGCACGAATTCACCATAGCTACGAACACTGACCATTTCATCAGATAACGCGCCTTCTGCGGTTACTGGTGAGTCAGCCTGTGCAATGACCGTACCTACTTCTTCAATTGCTGATAGATACTCAATGACATCCGTTACTTTACCATCAACCACACGGCGATAAGGCGTTTCTAAGAAGCCAAAGCTGTTGGTTTTAGCAAAAGTTGCCAATGAGTTGATAAGACCAATGTTTGGACCTTCAGGAGTCTCAATCGGGCATACACGGCCATAATGGGTATCATGTACGTCACGTACTTCAAAGCCTGCACGTTCACGAGTTAGACCACCGGGTCCTAGTGCTGATACACGGCGTTTATGGGTAACTTCAGACAATGGGTTGTTCTGATCCATAAACTGCGATAACTGGCTTGAACCAAAGAATTCTTTGACCGCAGCAGCAACAGGTTTTGAGTTAATCAAATCTTGTGGTGACAAGTTATCAGATTCCGCTGAGCTTAAACGCTCTTTGACTGCACGCTCTACACGTACTAGACCAACACGGAATTGGTTTTCTGCCATCTCGCCGACCGAACGAATACGGCGGTTACCTAAATGGTCGATATCATCGACTTCGCCGCGACCATTGCGAATTTCAATCAATTCTTTTAGGACGTTAACGATATCGTCATTGGTCAATACACTGCGCGCGCGTTGGATGTCTGGATCGTCAGTATTATCAAACTCTAACCCTAAACGACGGTTAAATTTCATACGACCGACATTTGATAAGTCATAACGATCAGCGTTAAAGAACATGCTGTCAAATAGTTTTTCAGCGGTCTCAACCGTTGGTGGCTCACCTGGACGCATGACTTTATAGATTTCAATCAATGCTTCTTCACGGCTTGACGTACTATCAGCACGCAAAGTGTCGGCAATATAACTGCCTTGATCGATATCATTGGTGAATAGAATGCTGAATTCTTTGATAGACTCGCTGGCTTCAAATGCACTTAATTTAACCAATAATTCATGGTCAATTAGGGTATTCGCTTTAGCGATAACTTCGTCATTCACCACGATATCTTCAGCTAAAATACGCTCATAAAGATATTCATCAGGTATCGCAATCTTCGTCATACCTGCTTCTTCAAGCTGACGAATACGGCGTGCATTAATACGCTTGCCCTGCTCTACGATGACATCACCTTCTGGTGATACGATATCGAACTGAGCCATCTCACCGCGCAAGCGATCAGCAACCAAATCAATCTCGAACTGCTCTTCACCTTTATAAACGGCTACTTTATCAAAGAACAAATCTAAGATTTCAGACGTTGTTAGACCAAGCGCACGTAGAATAATTGAAGCCAATAGCTTACGACGACGGTCAATACGAGCAAAAACTAAGTCTTTTGCATCAAATTCAAAATCTAACCATGAACCACGGTAAGGAATGATACGGGCGTTATATAGCACCTTACCACTTGAATGTGACTTACCTTTATCATGGTCAAAGAACACACCAGGTGAACGATGTAGCTGAGATACGATAACACGCTCAGTACCATTGATAATAAAAGTACCGTTAGCCGTCATCAACGGCATCTCGCCCATATAGACGCTTTGCTCACGGATATCTTTAATAGCCGCTTTGCTGTCTTTGTCTTTGCTGTCTTTGTCTTTAATGATCAGACGGATTTTGACACGCATAGGCGCGGCAAATGTTGAGCCACGCAAGATACACTCACGCTCATCAAATTCAGGCGTGCCTAAATAATATTCAACGAATTGTAGCTCTGCGTTACCAGAGTGACTCTCAATTGGGAAAATAGAGGAATACGCAGCTTGCAAACCAGTATTCTCACGAGCTTTCGGCTTTTTGTGCTCTTGCAAAAATTGCTCGTAAGAATCTACTTGAATAGACAGTAAATAGGGAATGTCCATCACAGTGGGCAATTCAGCAAAACTTTTGCGAATACGCTTTTTTTCAGTATAAGAATATGCCATCGAGAGTCCTTACAGTAAACGTGGAAACAAATTAAAAGCGTGGCCAGCGTGCATAAATACGATGCAAACTTGGCGACGTAAACGATAATATAAAACAGGTAATCGTGTTCAGTTGATATCTTTTGTCAATTACTACTTCTGCTATCAGTGCTTACTTAGCACCCTTACTTTCATTTTATGATCGGTATCTAAGTCAGTCTATATGACCACTCAGACAACCAAATTCAATATCACATCATCTAAAACATATTGCTTTTAAGCAAAACTTACTCATAGAGGTAAGAAAAAATGACTCATTCAAGGGTATTTCTAAGTTATCTGCTATCAAAACTGATTGTATTTAGTCATTTTTCTTTCAAAAAACCAGCTCTTTCAAAACCAACAATTCTATCAAAACTAATATCGTCGCTGATATGTACCGTCTATAAGCCTAACTACTGACAGTAATACCCTGCGAAACGGACAACCTAAACTTAATAACTTTTCAGAATTAATAATAATCGGGGTAACTATAACTTTTAGAATCAGTATAAACTATAGTGTTAATGGGAAAGCATGCAGACACAAAAAAATGCCAAACATCTATGGACGTTTAGCTTAAATTAACTGATTTCAAAAACTGGCATGTGTGCTTGCATGTATATCGTCTGTCCTTTTGATGGGTATCCACCGTGATGTTGCATACGTATGTTGGCAGACACAAAAGGTCAAGCTACGAATTATAGTAAAAAAAAGCTGGCAATGCAAGGCATTACCAGCTTTTTTTGTACAACACTAAGATAAGCGAAGCTTATTTTAGTTCAACAGTTGCACCAGCTTCTTCAAGTTTCTTTTTCAACTCTTCAGCTTCAGCTTTGTTAACGCCTTCTTTGATTGGAGCTGGAGCGCTTTCAACCAAATCTTTCGCTTCTTTCAAGCCAAGACCAGTAGCTTCACGTACGGCTTTAATTACGCCAACTTTCTTCTCGCCAAAGCTGGCAAGAACTACGTCAAACTCGTCTTTTTCTTCAGCAGCAGCAGCAGCAGGGCCAGCAGCAGCAGGTGCAGCAGCAACAGCAGCTGTTACGCCGAATTTTTCTTCCATAGCGCTGATTAATTCAACGATATCCATTACTGACATTTCAGCGATTGCGTTTAACACGTCATCTTTAGATAGTGCCATGAGAACTCTCCGTTATCTGATAAAAATTAATTGATTTTAAAATCGCTTGGATTGCTTGCCAAATTTTCAAATAGTGTTGGCAATAAAGTGCAATCGGCGATGTCAAAGTTACGTTAAAACAAGCAATTATGCCGCTTCTTTTGCGTCTTTGATTGCTGCTACCGTGCGAACAAGCTTACTAGGAACAGCGTTCATAGTTTGAACAAGCTTGGTAACTGGTGCATTCATAGTAGCCATCAAGATAGAGATTGCTTCGTCGCGAGTTGGTAGCTTCGATACGCGCTCTAGCTCTTCTGGACCATAAACAACACCACCAACTGATACCAATTTGGTCTCTAAAGCTTTGTGATCTTTACTGAACTCGAAAACAACTCGAGCAGCAGATCCCAAATCTTCCATAGAGAAAGCCAAAAGTAATGGACCAGTCATACGGTCTGACATGCTCTCAAACTTAGTGCCTTCAAACGCACGTTTTGCTAGGGTATTTTTTACCACTTTCAAAACGACGCCTTTTTCACGGGCTTGTTCGCGCAGCTTAGTAAGCTTTGCAACACCAATACCATGATATTCGGCAGCTACTGCTGAGTAAGCATTAGCAGCAACTTCAGACACTTCAGCCACAACTTGTTGTTTTTGCTCTAGCGTTAATGCCATAAGTTGACTCCTTTAATCTTATCAATCAGCTGAATATTTAATCATTTAAACCTAAGCTTTTAAGCATTGGCATTCAATAATTAAACGAATCGCTTAGACTGACTTGATACGACACGTTATCAGCATATTTATTAATAATAAATTTACTCATAACGACTGATTACGGCACCGTTATCAGAATGACATCAAGTAATAGATTGAACTATCGGCTCTTATCAACAACTGGGTGGGTCACCGTCTGCGTAGGACAACTAAGATTTTCATCTTTCGTCGATTAACAAAAGCAGCTCGTTGTTATTACTAATGATCCGAAAAAAATTAATAAAAACGTAAAACTGCTTTCTACCTACGGTCTTAGACAGCATAGCGTTTGCTACGCTGACCTAATTCTTTAAAATATTTTTGCAGCCTTTATTTAAAATTGTCAAATAAAGGCACATATCTAATTATTTTGCTGTGCGATATGGAACTGGATCAATACTTAGACCAGGACCCATCGTGCTAGACAAGGTAATTTTCTTAATGAAAGTACCTTTAGAAGTAGCAGGCTTAGCACGTCTTAAATCTGCAATCAGTGCTTCAGCATTCTGGATTACTTGCTCAGCAGTAAAACCAACTTGACCGATAGTCGTGTGGATGATACCTGCTTTGTCTACACGATACTGTGCTTGACCGGCTTTAGCGTTAGTAACCGCTTCAGCAACGTTAGGCGTAACCGTACCGACTTTAGGGTTAGGCATTAGACCACGTGGACCTAGGATAGTACCTAGTTGACCAACAACACGCATTGCATCAGGAGCAGCAATAACGATATCAAAGTCCATGTTACCAGCTTTGATTGATTCTGCTAGGTCTTCAAAACCAACGATATCTGCACCAGCTTCTTTGGCGGCTTCAGCAGCAGCACCTTGAGCAAATACAGCAACGCGTTTGGTTTTACCAGTACCAGCAGGTAGGTTGGTAGCGCCACGAACCACTTGATCAGATTTACGTGGGTCAACACCCAAGTTAATCGCAATATCAATTGACTCTTTGAATTTAAGAGGTGGTAAATCGTTTAGGATTTGAACCGCTTCTTCAACTGTATACTGCTTTTCATGTACGATACGGCTTTGAATTTCTTTTTGACGTTTGGTTAGCTTGCTCATTTACACACCCTCCACGGTAATACCCATTGAACGTGCAGTACCAGCGATGGTACGAACAGCAGCATCAAGATCAGCAGCAGTTAAATCTGCATCTTTGGTCTTAACGATGTCTTCTAGTTGTGCACGGTCAACTTTACCGACTTTAGCGGTATTTGGTGTACCAGAACCTTTAGCGATACCAGCAGCCTTACGTAGTAAGTATGCAGCTGGTGGTGACTTCATGATGAAAGTAAAAGACTTATCGCTATATACAGTGATCTCAGTAGGAATCGGTAGACCCGGCTCTTGATTTGAGGTCGCAGCGTTAAATTCTTTACAGAACGCCATGATGTTCACGCCTTTTTGACCCAATGCTGGACCAATCGGTGGTGAAGGATTTGCTTTGCCTGCAGGGACTTGTAGTTTGATGTAACCATCAATCTTCTTAGCCATGATTTTCTCCTAAATGGGTAATAGCGCCAAATCAATGTGGTATAAACCTTATTGACTAACAGCTCCCCGGTTGATGAACTTTTTTGCTGATTTAGTCTAGCTTTTCAACTTTACTAAATTCAAGCTCGACCTGAGTCGGTCGATTAAATACGTTTACCGTTAAATGTAGTTTAGACTTCTCGTAATCCACTTTTTCTACCAACCCTTTAAAGTCAGTAAATGGACCATCGATAACCAACAGCTCTTCGCCCGGCTCAAATAGAGTCTTAGGACGTGGGTCGGTTTCAGTCTGATTCAAACGGTTTAAAATACGATCTGCTTCTACTTGCGTAATTGGAGCTGGTGTTTCAGGTGTACCACCGATGAAACCCATAATACGTGGGCACTCTTTAACGATATGCCAAGTATTGTCGTTCATTTCCATCTGGATCAATACATAACCTGGAAAGAACTTACGCTCACTCTTACGCTTTTTGCCGTCTTTCATTTCGACGACTTCTTCAGTAGGAACCAATACGTCACCGAATGATTCAGCAAAGTCACTACGATTAATACGATCAGTTAATGAACGCTGTACTTGCTTTTCATATCCTGAAAACGCTTGGACAATATACCAACGCATATCACGCTCCTGATCATTATAAGTAAATTTTGGGGTAAGACTCACTAATACGTGCGACTAACCAATAAAGATGCCAACGAACCAATTGAAAAAGTTATCTAATAACCAAACCAGAAAACCAACAATGGCAATCATGACAATGACCTGCCAGGTATATTGAAACGTTTCATCTTTACCTGGCCATGTCACTCGGCGCAATTCAACAGCAGCGTCTTTCAATAATATTTTAAAAGCGCGGCCTTGATGCGTTAATGCCAAGCATACTAAGGCAAATACAATAAGGGCAACGATAATACCAATACGTACCCAGACATCATTGGCAGGTTGCCAATAGCCAGGTAAATACTGATTAACTAACGTCGCCCCGATTAATACTGCTGCGGCAAGTAGCCACAGTACCACATCTTTTATTGAACCTGTTTTAGCCACTTCAACAGCAGTTGTTTGATTGCCCGCTGAGATGTGCTTACCTTTAGACAGCATTCCACCAGCACCCGCCTTGGCATCAGATAACTTAGTCTCGAGGTTATCTTGATCATTGCTCATAAAGAACTCGCTTCGGAGATGGTGAGGTATAACAAAGATGTGATAAGAAGATGGCAGGCGATGTAGGACTCGAACCTACAACCCTCGGTTTTGGAGACCGATGCTCTACCAATTGAGCCAATCGCCTATGGGTGTAAAGGACAGCATTATACAATATTTGATATAAAATGCAAGCCTTTAGCGATAAAATTATTACTTTTACCTAGTTTTGCTCTTATTTGAATGTGCTACTAAATCATCATTACTTTAACAAAATGAAAATGTAAGCGGCTAATAAGAAGCAGCGTTAATATAGCAAGCTCCGCTTAGAATTACAATAGATTGGAAAGTAAATTATAAACGTTATAGGTATAACTGGCTAATCATGTTGCTAAGACAACGAAAGGTTTGATCATACTACTGAAGAATAACCATATTTCCTGATCATTTGATCTAAAAAAAGCCACCCTTAAACAAGGATGGCTTTTTTATGACTAACTCACAATCTCATTACTGAGAATGACAGATTAGTTTAGTACGTTAGCAACAACACCAGCGCCTACAGTACGGCCGCCTTCACGAATAGCGAAGCGAAGACCTTTGTCCATAGCGATTGGGTGGATAAGCTCTACGCCCATCTC
>NZ_CAJHBN010000021.1:0-43196 GCF_904846655.1 Psychrobacter sp. NC44
AGGAATATTATAACCCCTAATTTATGCACAAGACGCCTAATAACATAGCCTTAACAGCTATAATAGCATTGTGCACTTTTAATTCTGCACAATATGGGTTATACATACAAGGTTATTATACCTGATTTTAAAATATCACTGCTAATAGAAGGTCTTGTTTATTTCTTTTAGTTGTACTAAGGCATATAAAACGTGATTGCTCCAACATTAAAACTCACCCTAAAGCCCTATCAATCAACGCATCGGTAAGCTGAACCTGTGTCTCTTGAGACTGCTGTAGCTTAACTTTTAACTGATCGCAAATAGCCATTAGTTCATCGACTTTAGCAACGATACGGTGTTGTTCAGCTAGAGGAGGTATAGGAATTAAAAATTTTGATGTATTTCCCATGCTAAGATTAGCTCTTGCATTGTCGAGCCTTTCCTAAAAAGTGTGTAACTATCATTTAGATTGTAGAAGTACTTACACGAAATTTAGGAAAGGCTCGTTCATAGACAGTATGAAGGTATTTACTACCTGGCAATCAACAACTTTACAGCAACCTCAAAAAGACACTCATCTTTGATAGTAATACTAACTTTGCCATTATGAGCATTGGCGATAGCTTGCACAATAGATAAGCCTAAGCCTGTTCCTGAATGCATCGTATTCGTTTTATCATGACGATAGAATCGCTCAAACAGTTTATCGGCTTCAATCTGATTTAATGGTTTGTCTAGACGGTTGGTCATAGTTATTCTTAACCAGAGCTGCTCTGGGGATTGAATATCGTCTTTTGGCGCATTAAGCGAGGTGCTTGAAGTGAGGACAGTAGCGGATATCATAATAGTGCTATTACTAGCCGCATAATAAATCGCATTTGACATCAGGTTGGCAAACAGCCGTTGCAATAAGCCTTTATCACCTAGTACTGTTTTAAAATCACCCGATTTTTCAAAGATTATCTCACGATCCTCAGCAATCATCTCATAATAATCTATAAGCTTTGTGATCAAGCTCTCTATATCGACATGACTGATTTGCGAATCACTCAGCTCTTTTTGAGTTTTTGCCAGTAATAACATATCGTTAATCATGGCGGATAACTGCTTTAACGTATCATGCTGATGATGCAATTGCTCAATGTATTCGTCGCTTTCTCTTGGCTTAGTTAACATGACTTGCGTTTGCGTACTCAGCGTCGCTATTGGCGTACGTAGCTCATGGGCGATATTGTCTGAAAACCGTGATAATGATTCAAAGTTACTTTCAAGCTTGACCATCATAGAATTATAAGACTCCGTTAGTGGACGTAATTCTAACGGCATATCGCCAACCACAATTCTTTCATCTAACCTTTGAAGATTAATGCCTTTCATCTTTTGTACGATAGTAGCTAGGGGAGCAAAACCCCAGTGTACACTTAGTGCTGCTACTGAAACCAATAATAAGGTAATGGCGATAAGTATCAAGCTCAGCTGGCGATTAAACTGGATAAGATATTGATTATGCACATCGATAGGTAGAGCAATAAATGCCAAAACCTCTTGATGTGTAATGATAATGGCTCGGTAATGCCTATTATTTATCTTGATCATAAACTGCTGATCGCGATAGTCCTGCAATAGTTGTAACAAGCTAAAATCTGCCGGTAGATCATTGATGAAATTACTGGGATCGCTGGATAATAATTTGCCATTTTTATCTGATACTAAGGTTTTTAAATCATAATCCAGCCAAGAAGAATGTAGATGATTGGCATCAATTAGCGCTTGCGACTTTGATACTGTGAATAGTTCTATGTGATCTTCCAAACTAACCATACGTTTGCGCAGGTTAAAAGCTGCATGAGTAAGGATTTCTGAGTCCATTTGCTCAAAGTGTCCACTCACAGAGCGCTGAACCCATGCGTAGATAATAACCTGAGAGATAATAACGAACAATGTCAGTAAAAAAATAGTTCGCCATAACAGTGACCAACGCCGATTCTTAGATTTATGTCTCATTTGATGTCAGACTGTCTTTATTAATACTATCGTCGCCCATGCCACTATCCACGTCGACAGCCAGTGGCTCTAACTTGTAGCCCATTCCGCGTACCGTATGAATCAGCTTTATATCAAATCCATCATCAATTTTTATCCGCAAGCGCCTTATAGCCACGTCAATGACATTCGTATCACTCTCAAAGTTTATATCCCATACTTGCGAGGCGATCACAGTGCGCGGCAGTACCTCACCTTGACGTTCTAAGAAAAGTTGTAATAAAGCAAACTCTTTAGCAGTCAATTTTATATTAGTGTTGCCTCTATGAACGGTGCGTTTGGCAATATCCATTTTCAGATCAGCTATGTGTATGACCGAGCTTTTATAATCAGATTGATTGGCACGGCGCAATAGGCTTTTTATTCTAACAATCAGTTCAGCAAAAGCAAAAGGCTTGGTCAGATAATCATCGCCACCAATTTCAATACCTTTGATCCGATCGCTTAAATCATCTTTAGCCGTTAAAAATAAAACTGGCGTATGCTTTCCAGCAGCTCGGTAGCGCTGTACCAACTCAAAGCCACTGACGTCAGGTAGCATGACATCCATCAAAACCACACTAAAATCTTCAGTCATTAACGCATGATAGCCATCTAAACCTGTCATGTGATGATCCACGATGAAACCGGCCTCAGTTAAGCCTTTCTTAATATATTCTCCAAGGTTTTTCTCATCTTCTACTAACAGTACTTTCATCGTTGCTTACCTTTATATCATTATAGTTGTCAACAGCGTATCACTAACATTGTTAGCTTATCAGCCATATATTTATCAGGAACCCTTGTTATAACAGTGTTCTTTGGATAGAGACAGATGCTGGTATTTGGTTTTAATGACAAGAAGATGACAATATTATGCTGTTCCTAACGAACATGTAATATCCGTGTCATCTAGCTGTCAGCCACCATTTAGTATTCTAAATCAACGCCGCATATTGGCTTGTCTCTGATACAGACTGCCTCTACGAGTAAAGCAATTATCCTACTTAAACAGTTTGTTATTTATCTTTAAAGGGTCTTATATGAAAAATTATAGTTCATTAAAAAAAGCAGCTTTGCTTTCAGTATCGATGTTAGTGGGCATGTCAGCGGCCAATGCGCATACCACAAACTTAGATGCTTCTGTTCTCGGTAATTGTGATGCGCTCACTAGTTTTGCAAGAAACGCAGATCATAATGATGCACAAATGTCCAAAGAGCAAAAGAAAAGTTATGTCGACGCCAGAGTGGCTTGTCAGGTTCAACATCAAGATCAACATTTGCAGTCTGAAAAGTATTTTGTAAAAAAATATGGTAGCGATCGTGATAGAAATGCTGAAGCCATATTAAATGAATATATCGCGCATTAAAATCTAAAGCAGTGAGAATGACAGCATTGTAATCTTAACGTCATCTGCCAGTCAGAATGAATGATGTATCATTTAGGCTGGTTTAACAGCTATTGAACTCAATAGCCTTTAATCCAAACAATAGGAATTAATCATGTCACAATTTAAATTACTGTCTAAATCAATCGCAATGACGGCCATCGCTCTTGTCGTATCGACCTCAGCTATGGCGCATGACCCTAAAATGCATGCTGAAAAAGATCAAATGAACTGTGAAAAAATGCAAAAGCATATGGATATGATGGGAAAAATGGATCATAGCAAGATGGACATGAGCGATCCTGCCATGAAAGCGATGATGGCTAACATGGGTAAAATGAAGCAAATGTACCAAAAACACTGCGTTACTAACGACAGTAAATCTTAAAAATTTTAGCTCTGTTAAATAGCAGTCAACACTTAACGGAAATAAATTTTTAGGAAAACATATGAAATTTTTATTGGGTGCGCTCTTTACCGTATTTGTGGCAATCGTTAGCGTGTTTGCGGTTGTTACTAGTGGCGTTGTCAATGTGGGAGCTGACCAAGAGCATAGCCCAATGATGTTTAGCTTTTTAGAAACTGCTCGCAATCGTTCCATAGAAAATGCCAGTAAAGATATTGTGGTACCAGATTTAGAGAAGGTTGAGCTAATCAGTTCTGGTGGCGCGGACTATAAGGATATGTGTGCAGGCTGTCACTTGTCTCCGGGAGTGGCACAAACTGACTTTAGTGAGAGCTTATATCCAAAGCCGCCCAACTTTACCAAGGCTGATATTGTCAAACGTTATCAAACAGAAGACGGTGCAAAGCAAAGCTTTTGGGCAATCAAGCACGGTATTATGGCATCTGGAATGCCTGCGTGGGGCGCGTCCCATGATGACGGTAGAATGTGGGCAATGGTAGCCTTCATTAGATCGTTACCTGAATTAGATGAAAGCCAATACACGATGCTAACCACTAGGATAGATGGCGATATGATGGACATGTCATTTGACGGTGATATGAATATGTCAGATGGTGGTGATATGGGTATGAATATGTCGGATGATGGATCTGGAATGCAGCATTAATACTTTCTAGATATGAAAGCCTCCTAACTCACGGTTGTCGCTATTAATAATGCAGTACTGAACAGTGCTGCATTTAATGTTTTTAGTTAAGTACATAAGAATTCAAATATAGGGTGTAAGTTTTTAGAATATCGAGCATAACAATAGACGTTTAGGAGTAATTTAATGAGACATTACACACATGTGCTTTCTAATGGACATAGCTGGTTATCCGGTCGTGTCCTTTTATTGGTGGTGACATCGTCACTCTCGTTAACGCTAGCCGCTTGCAGCCAATCTAATACCAGTGGCTCTGATTCTCAACCAGTAAAGGTTGAACAGTCCGCTACCCAGAATGCACAAGTACAAAATGAAAGTTCTGCTCCTACAAATGCTCCCGTTAACAGCTCGTCATCATTACTCAAAAACGTCTCAGCCACGGTTTATAAAGATGCCAACTGCGGCTGCTGTAAAGAATGGGTAGGCTATGCAAAAAACAATGGATTAAGTGCAACCACGCACGATGTGGAAGATCTATCCTTATTTAAGGAGCGTTATGGCGTACCACAGCAAATGCGCTCTTGTCATACCACCGTTACCACCGACGGTTTTGTCTTTGAAGGGCATGTCCCTGCTAAACACATGGCTGAATTCTTAGCAAATCCTCCTGCACAAGCTATTGGACTTGCCGTACCGAGTATGCCGGTTGGTAGCCCCGGTATGGAGTATGAAGGTAAATTCATGCCTTATAAGGTAATGCAGCTTAATAAAGACGGCACCACAGAAGTCTATGCTGCTATTGAGTCTCCTCAGCAGCAGCTGTAGTGTTGGCTTAGATGTGAATAGATTCTGTTAAATATCGAAAATATTATAACTATAAGCTTAACCACCATCTCTCAAATTAAATCAGGTTATCATTATGAATAAAAAGAACATACTGAACCGCCGACGTTTTTTAACCGGATCCTCTGCTGTCCTTGGTGCCTCCTTGATGCCGACTATTGCTAGTAGCGCATTGGGACAATCGAGTCGCTCAGGCAGTCAGGGCGCTACTATTAATAGTGATCAAAACGTTCATAAAGTACCTGTATTGACAGGGAAAGAGTTTGATTTATACGTCAGTAAACAGTCCGCTATTGTGAACGGCAAAAAGAGCATGGCGACGCTCATCAATGATTCACTACCAGCACCGACGCTAAAAATGCGTGAAGGCGATACGGTGGTGATACGTGTTCATAATCAGATGGATGAATCAACCTCTATCCATTGGCATGGACTACTAGTACCGTTTGAGATGGATGGGGTGCCGGGCATTAGCTTTGATGGCATTCCTGCGAACAGCACCTTTACTTATAAATTCAAATTAAAACAATCAGGCACTTATTGGTATCACTCACACAGTGGGTTCCAAGAACAAACCGGTATGCTGGGTGCCATTGTGATTGAACCTAAAGGGCGTGAGCGTCATCCTATCGACGAAGACCATGTGATCGTGCTTAGTGATTGGACCAGCCGCAACCCGCATAATCTCTTGAAGCTGCTCAAACAGCGCGCCGACTTTGACAACTACCATCTACCAGACTTCAAAAAACTGCTTGCTGATATTGCCGAAACGGATATGAAAACCGCGTTTGATAAGCGCAAAATGTGGAATCAGATGCGCATGATGCCCACTGATTTTACGGACTTGTCGGGTGAAAACACATTTACCTACCTTATCAATGGCAAAACGACCGCAGCTAATTGGGCGCAAATCGTCAAAGCAGGACAGCGCGTTAAATTACGCTTTATCAATGCCTCAGCGCAAACCATCTTTGATGTACGCATACCCGGTCTTAAAATGACAGTCGTCTCAACGGATGGTAATGATGTCGCACCAGTCGCTATTGATGATTTTCGTATTGGCGTGGCTGAGACCTATGATGTCATTGTCACCCCGACCAAAGATGCGCATACCATATTTGCCCAAAACATAGACCGTTCGGGCTATGTCGCAGCAACGCTTGCCACCAAAGAAGGTGCTCGTGCGGCAACGCCTGCTATGGACAAAATTGAATGGCTCACCATGGCAGATATGATGGGTGCTATGGGTGCTAATGGTTATAAAGCTAAGCACGCTAAAACAGAATATGACTTTAAGTCTGATATGCGTGTGGACAGTCCACGTATGAACCTTGACGATCCAGGTATCAACCTGCGCAATATTAATAGAGAGGTATTGAATTATAGTCAGCTACGCTCTGTCGATGAGGCAATATTTGCGGAGCAGCGCAAGCCTACCCGAGAGATCGAGCTACATTTAACCGGTAACATGGAGCGCTATATTTGGGCGTTTGATGGGGTTAAGTTCAGTGAGGCCACGCCGGTCAATATCAAGCCGGGTGAGCGCGTGCGTATTACCTTAGTCAATGACACGATGATGAATCATCCGATGCATTTACATGGGATGTGGAGCGATTTGCGCATGCCTAACGGTGAGTTTCAGGTGCGTAAGCATACTATGATGGTGCAACCAGCTCAAAAAATTAGCTTTGATGTCACAGGAGAAGCTGGTCGATGGGCATGGCATTGTCATCTGCTCTATCATATGGAAGCCGGTATGTTCAGAGAAGTGGCGGTCGTTTAAGCAAATCTTTGGTTGATAGGTGAGAGATGAGATGAAAATACATAAAGTGGGTTTACGGTTCGCTGGGGTATCATCATTGGTATTACTAGCATCATCATTTGCTAATGCTGCTGACCCTGCCACTGCTAAAAAAGACATGACTATGTCAGATATGGACCATAGTAGTATGGACATGTCGGATATGGATCATAGCAAAATGGATATGTCTGGTATGGACATGTCGGATATGGATCACAGCAAAATGGATATGTCTGGTATGGGCATGTCGGATATGGATCATAGCAAAATGGATATGTCTGGTATGGACATGTCGGATATGGATCACAGTGGCATGGATATGTCAGGCATGGACCATGGCAGTATGGATATGTCAGGCATGGACCATGGCAGTATGGATATGTCAGGCATGGACCATGGCAGTATGGATATGTCAGGTATGGACCATGGCAGTATGGATATGTCAGGTATGGACCATGGCAGTATGGATATGTCAGGTATGCAAGGTGGTAAAGCTCCAGCTGATGCTCGCAGTCCTGACTATTCAAACGGTGTTCCCTATGGACGCTATGGTCAGCCTATGATGATGGGTGATATGCCATTATGGGGCGTTTCTGTAGACGATTTAGGCTATCAGTTTGATGACGATCAGATTAATTATGAGGTTAGTGCTTGGTATGGCCTAGATGAGCGCCGTCTATCTTTACGTAGTGAAGGTAGTGTTCAGACCAAAGATGAGAAAGACATTGATAGTCTGACCTCATTGTCTTACTGGAAGCCGCTAAGTATTTTTTGGAATGGCGAAGCAGGGGTCGCCTATGATACCAAGAATGATAAGCCTGCCATTATGGCCGGTATTGTCGGCACAATGCCTTACTTTATTGAAACAGATGCTAGAGCATATCTCTACACCGATGGTCAAGTTAGGCTTGATCTTGGTGCAGAATATGAATGGCGTTTGAGTCAGCACTGGGTTGTGATACCGGAAGTTGGTCTGTCAGCTTTTAGTAAAGACGATATTGACAATCATATCACCAAGGGATTCAATGAATTAGAGACTGAAGTTAGACTGACTTATGAAACCTTAGGTCGTCAACTGGCACCTTACGTCGGTGTGAGCTATGAGACGGCTCTTGGCAGTGCGCGTGACCAGCGGCGTCAAGAAAATGAATCGGTTGATAGCAGTAGTTTGACTGCCGGTGTTAAATTCTGGTTCTAACATTGTCAAAATTATAGGAGATATATTATGAATACTTCTGATCAAAACAGCATGAATCATCAAAGCCATCAACAGGGCATGAATCCTTATGTGAAGTTCACTTTGATGATTCTGACGTCTACGATTGTAATGTTTATCATGATGTATTTTAATACCTATCAATTGGATCATGTTTATTTTAGTGAGACCCGAGCTTATATGGCGCTCTACATGGGTGCCGGTATGGCCGTCATTATGCTGGCCTTTATGGGTAATATGTATAAGAAGACCAAGGTAAATCTACTGGTTTATGGAATAAGTGTAGTAATGTTTGCTGTAGGTATTTGGGGTGTGCGTTCCCAAGCAACGGTTGATCAAGTCGATTGGATGCAAGCCATGATACCTCATCACTCGATTGCCATTTTGACGAGCTCAAGAGCAGATATTGAAGACCCTAGAGTACAACAGCTCGCTGACGATATTATTAAAGCGCAAAAGCGTGAAATCGCTGAGATGCAAGCGCTTATTGAAGAGCTCGAATAGACGGCTATATATAGAGGTATGGCAAGCTAAGAAATTGATTATGAAAAAATGGTGATACCTGGTATCAGCGCTATAGTCTTCGCTGGTACCTTTACCTTAAAAGGACAGATTGCACAGATAATTAATGTGATTTTTTACCTACCCCTTCAACTGCAGTAACTGCTCTTTGTTTTACTGTTCTTATTTCAAAACCTCTTATTCCTATATCGAAATGTTCAATATCTGTCGATTGCTATTCTTGAGTGATAGTAAGCATCTAAAAGTATACGCTCGCCCACCACTGTCAATATGAGTGCTATGAGTCTTGGAGAAATACTATGATGGAAGGCATGGGTTGGGGTTGGATGGCTCTCTGCTTGTTGTTTGCGCTACTATTTTTCGCAGTACTAGTACTAACAATCATGGCACTGCTCAAGTATTTGCGTGATAAAAACTAAATTCCAATTGAAAAGTATAGAAATTATTTTTTAGAGGTTTTTAGATTAATGATTAGATGAATAGCAATCGAGGATTGATGATAGTGCTTTAAGAGTTGTACTTATTATAAATATTTATTGTCTTCAAGGAGTGGTTTTATGAAACATATTGCCGATGAAAAATCTATCAAAGGTGGTCAGTACGATAAAGTACCAGAAAATTATAGCGGTACGGTCTATATTTGTCCTATGCATCCTGAGGTTAGAGATACTGAAAAGAGCGATTGTCCGATATGCGGCATGTTTCTTAAACCTGAAGACGAGGTTGCTGAATCCAACAACCATGAAGATAGTCATGCGCATTGTCATGGAGCGGATGCTAATAATAGTAATGAGGTAAATTCTGTCGAAGACGATAAGTACGACAAGATACCGGAAAATTATAGCGGTACGGTCTATATTTGTCCTATGCATCCAGAAGTAAGAGATGTTGAAAAAAGTGACTGCCCAATATGTGGCATGTTTCTTAAACCTGAAGACGAAGTTGCTAAAGATGATAGTCACGCTAGCTGTCATGGAAAGGATACTGATAGTAGCGGAGTAAAATCTGTTAAAGGCGGTAAATACGATAAAGTACCTGCTGATTACGATGGCACGGTATATACCTGTCCTATGCATCCTGAAGTGAGAGACGTTAGAAATAGCGGTTGTCCGATATGTGGTATGGCGCTTGAGCCCGAAACGCTTACTATCGGTGAAGAGGACACCTCAGAGCTTGACGACATGACTCGTCGTTTTTGGATATGTACCGTGTTGACTGTACCGCTATTAATATATGTGATGAGCGGTATGTTTGACTTAAACGTAGTTAATTTTAGTCAGTATGGTATCTCCTCAAAGATCTTACAATGGGCTGAGTTAGTGCTCGCGACCCCTGTAGTGCTTTGGGGCGCCGCCCCGTTTTTCGTCCGTGGCTGGCAGTCTATAAAAAGCCGCAATCTAAATATGTTTACCTTGATTGCGATAGGCGTAGGCGCTGCTTATATTTTTAGTATTGTCGCGACCTTTTTTCCCGATATTTTCCCAGACAGTTTCAGAGATGCCTCTGGTCAAGTCGGAGTCTACTATGAAGCGGCAGCGGTCATTGTGACCTTGGTGCTACTGGGTCAAGTATTAGAGCTCAAAGCTAGAAGTCAAACTTCAGGTGCGATTAGAGCTTTGCTTGAGCTCGCACCACCAACCGCAAGACGTGTCGATGAAAACGGTGAAGAAGTCGAAGTCTCGCTTGATGAGGTCGTCACTGGCGATAAGCTACGGGTTAAACCAGGTGAGAAACTACCCGTAGATGGTACAGTGATCGATGGTAATAGTAATGTTGATGAATCAATGGTGACGGGTGAGCCAATCCCTGTATCAAAAGTAGCAGGAGATACAGTGACTGGTGGTACGGTAAATGGCACCGGAACGCTATTGGTCGAAGCGGTCAATGTTGGAGCAGATTCGGTATTATCCAAAATTGTACAAATGGTTGCCGAAGCTCAGCGTAGCCGCGCGCCTATCCAGCGCTTGGTAGATCAAGTGGCGGGTTGGTTCGTACCTATTGTTATTGTCAGCTCTATCATAACCTTTATTGTCTGGGCAATCTTTGGCCCTGAGCCGGCTATGGCCTATGCTTTGGTTAACGCTATCGCGGTACTGATTATTGCCTGTCCTTGTGCCCTTGGTCTGGCGACACCTATGTCTATTATGGTCGGTACTGGTAAAGGCGCGCAAAACGGCGTCCTCATCAAAAATGCTGAAGCGTTAGAGAGTATGGAAAAAGTCGATACCATTGTCGTCGACAAGACCGGAACACTGACCGCTGGTAAGCCCGAGCTTACCGCAATTGATGCGCAGGTAGGTCAAGATGAAGACGAGTTCCTCGCATTGGTAGCCTCAGTAGAAAGCGCTAGCGAGCATCCTTTAGCAGAAGCTATCGTTAGAGCAGCTCAAGAAAGATCACTCATTATTCCTAAAGCTACTGACTTTAATTCGACTACTGGCGAAGGCGTACAAGCCGTGGTCGATGGTAAGAAAGTCGCTATTGGTAACTCTAAGCTTATGGAAAGCCTAAATAGTTTTGATAATGAGCTGTCCACTAAAGCTGATGTCCGTAGAAAAGACGGTGAAACGGTAATGTTTGTGGCTATAGACGGTAAAGCTGCTGGTATTATTTCAGTTGCTGACCCTATTAAACCAAGCACTAAAGAGGCTATTTCACTGCTTCATGACGCAGGTTTAAAAGTTGTGATGCTAACCGGTGACAACGAAAAAACCGCGCAGGCAGTCGCCAATAAACTAGGTATTGATGAAGTTCATGCGGATGTCTCACCAGAGGATAAAAACCGTATCGTCAAAGAAATGCAAGACAGCGGTAAATTGGTCGCTATGGCGGGTGATGGTATCAACGACGCACCAGCGCTAGCGCAAGCTAATGTTGGTATCGCTATGGGAACCGGTACCGATGTGGCGATGGAGAGTGCGGGCATTACCCTGCTAAAAGGTGATTTAATGGGCATTGCCAAAGCTTATAAGCTTAGCCACGCCACCATGCGCAATATCAGACAGAATCTGTTTTTTGCCTTTATCTACAATGCACTTGGTGTTCCTATTGCCGCAGGTGTGCTCTATCCCATATTTGGGCTTCTGCTCAGTCCGATGATAGCAGCGGCAGCGATGAGCTTGTCGTCATTCTCGGTGATTGCTAACGCGCTGCGATTGCGCCGTTTGAAACTATAATTCTGGTACGGTAAAAAGTGTTCTAAAGCACACTGACACATACTGGTCTAAACAAGATCACAAAATATAAGGATACCGTTATGGGCAGCTTTTCTATTACACATTGGCTGATTTTATTGGTCGTAGTGGTGGTCGTATTTGGTACTGCCAAGCTTAAAAATGCAGGTAAAGATTTAGGCGGTGCGGTGAAGGGTTTTAAAGAAGCGGTCAAAGATGAAGAACCCGAGAATGCTCGCAAAAATCATGTGCTTAGCCATGAAAATAGTACGCCAGCTGCAAGTAATGATTTAAATACGCGTGTAGGTAATCAGGCTGATGATATGGAAATCAGCCCTATTTCCACTGATGACCAGCCTAAAGTATGAAGCGCGCCGCTTATAAATAGCGGCACTAAGTAGTCTATTAATATATGTGACTGTTATGTTTGATATTGGGTTTTCCGAATTACTCTTGTTTGGCGTCATTGCTTTAATCGTATTGGGCCCAGAAAAACTGCCGCAAGCCGCACGTACCGCTGGGCAATGGTATGCCAAACTGCGCCGTACAGTATCCACTCTACAATCTGAAATAGAAGCTGAGCTTGATCTAGCTGAAACACGTCAACAAATGCAAAATGAACTTGCGAAAATCCGTCAGACCGAGTCGGATATGAAGCGCGAATTAGCAGAAATGCGTGGCAGTATGCAAAAGTTTGAGCAGTCACAGAACCAAAGCCTAGACGCTTCACATCAGTCAATCACCCCTTATGCTAAAGACCATCAACAGAATACTACCTCCTCGTTCATTAAACAGGAGGCGGATCAGTGAGCCTATTTAAACGGCAAAAAAGTCGACAAGAAAAAATAACAGATATAGAGTTTGAGGCGCCAACAGATACAACACAGAATAGTGAGTCTGGAGATACATTAGGTACGCTTGGCGATATGCCTATTACCGGACATTTAATCGAGCTGCGTACGCACTTAATAAGAATATGCGTGGTCGTCTTAATTATATTCTTAGTATTGGTGGGATTTTCACGCGAGCTTTATAATCTTTTATCAGACCCATTAGTGGCGCAGTTACCCATCAATTCGACCATGATTGCCACTGATATAACGTCAAACTTTATGGCACCCATTCGCTTAACGATATTCGTCGCCGCATTTTTAGCAATGCCTTATATCCTGTATCAAATTTGGTCATTTGTAGCTTCCGGCTTATATAAAAAAGAGAAGAAAATTGCCATTCCTGTACTGCTATCTTCGATATTTCTATTTTATGCTGGTGTTGCTTTTTCCTACTTTGTCGTACTCAAAGGGGTATTGAAATTTTTTATTATGTTCGCTCCGCAGAACGTTATACCAATGACCGATATTGACAGTTATCTGAGCTTTGCCCTCAAGCTATTTATGGTGTTTGGACTGACTTTTGAGATTCCAGTGGTTACCTTATTGCTGATAATGGCCGGAATCGTTTCTACTCAAATTTTAGAAGATAAGCGTCGTTATATCATAGTCGGCTGTTTTGGGATCGCCGCGGTAGTGACACCGCCTGATGGTGTATCAATGCTGTTGTTGGCGATTCCTATGTGGCTATTATTTGAGCTGGGTTTACTCTTAGCAAAGATATTAATTAAAAATGAACGAAATAATGATTTAGTCTCAGGGAATGAAACATTAGAAAGTAGCTAGCACTACTTAAATACGCCAAGAACCTTTTTTACTTTTTACTTTTTACTTTTTACTAGAGTATGTCAGCGTGAGTACTCTACTTAGCGACGGACTCTAAATGGAACACCCAACTAATAACAACGAAAAAAATGACGGTCTTGCAAATCGACTTAACCAAGAGTGCTACTGCATTACCCTTGATCGTAAAGCGCTTAATACAAGCCTTCAAGATCAATTGGTAGAAACTAGAAACAATCCAATAAGAGCGAACGAGCTTAATAAGCTTTTTTCAGCAACACCCGTGTTCGTTCCCAAAACAGAGATAGAGGCGATGGAGCGAATCGTCAGGGCTATCGAGTCAGCTGCCGAACTGCCATTGTATCAAGAGCAAGTGCTGTCGTGGGCACCAGAAATAGCTGCTTTCGACCCAGGCCCAATAGGGGCCCTCATGGGTTATGACTTTCACTTGGGTAGCGATGGACCTCAGCTCATCGAGGTCAATACTAATGCCGGTGGCGCATTTCTGAATGTGTTGCTCGCTCGCGCACAAAAACGCTGTTGCAACCCCTCAGAGCAAAGCGCTGCAACCAATCAAATGCTAGATAGGTTCGAGGAAGCAGTGTTTGACATGTTCAAACAGGAATGGCAGCGACAGTCCGCTGTTGCTATGCCCAATCGGATAGCCATTGTGGACAATGACCCCGAGAGTCAGTTCATGTTCTTAGAGTTTGAGTTAGCCTGTCAACTGCTCCAAGCTAGAGGTATTGATACTGTGATACTTGATCCCTCTGAACTCGAGTATATCGACGGTACGTTAACAGCCCATGGCCAGAAAATCGATATGATTTACAATCGGCTTGTCGACTTTGCATTTGAGGACCCTGACCATGTATTGCTTAAGCAGGCTTATTTAGAGGGTGCTGTGGTAGTGACACCCAATCCCCGCGTACATGCTATGTTGGCCAATAAGCAAAACCTGACATTGCTATCAGACTCCCAAATATTGCGCTCTTGGGGTCTGGATGAGGCTGCAGTGGAGTGCCTCGAAAGGTCTGTACCGAGGACTAAGATTGTATCAAGAGACGATGCAGCAGAGTTGTGGCTTACTCGGCGGCAACTGTTTTTTAAGCCAGTTGCTGGTCATGGAAGCAAAGGCGTTTATCGCGGTAGCAAACTGACTCGACGCGTCTTCGAAAACATTCTGGATGAAGATTATATCGCACAGACCTTTGTCCCTGCAGGAGAGAGATCACTCAAAATTGATGACATCGTAACAACAAGAAAGGTAGATATACGTCTTTATACGTATGGCGGAAAACTGTTACTACCTGCTGCGCGTGTGTATCAAGGTCAGGTGACTAACTTCCGTACGCCAGGCGGTGGATTCGCGCCTGTCTTTCAGGTGTGATCGTCTAGGTCTTATTTAGATGGCATTAGGCTGTTATAAGTCCGGTTAACTAATTCAATATTCTTCTTACCTAACCCCAGTTCGGGATAAGCCACATTGTAACTCATTGATACTATTTACAATGTGGCTGCCTGTCTCTGCTGAGGCATGTTTTTGATGGTGGGTTTATAGGGAAACCAGCAATAAGCAATTAAACCTGACAGCAAGTTTGTGATAAACCCCGTGACACTACGATGGCGTGAGTGTTCGATTTGGCACAAGTTTTTAAGCTCTCCAAACACCGTTTCAACCAAAGAGCGATGATTGAGTAGCGCCTCATCCATCGGCTCAAGTAATTGGGGTTTCATATTACGCCGAAGTTTGGTTATCAACGTGGTATCACTGTGTTTTGTGAGCCACGCGTTTAGTGCTTTACTGATGTATCCTCTATCACCAAACACCTTGCCAAACACAGACGTTGCCATATCCTTAACAGGCACTCTGTCATCGGTATTACCCGCAGTGACTTTAACAGATACAAGCTCGCCCTTATGATTGATAATGGCATGCAGCTTAAAGCCATAGAACCAGCCCATGCTGCTTTTGCCTCGGGTTGCAAGTCCTTCAAAGACTTTGTGACGGTAGATACGCTTGTTATGACAAACTGCTATCTTGGTTGAATCAATATAGCTGATACCCGTACAGTCGCCCATCATACTTTGCAAGTAGCTGCACAGTGGCATGATACTGCGCGGCACTAGCTCTATAAATCGCGAGTAGCTCGGCAGATTTGGAAACTCCCGTTTCATCATGCCAAGCATGTGATGGTAGTAAAACGCCTTAAACTGTCGATAACGCAGTTGATGAAACAGTACCAAGATAGTCATAATCTCTGCTACACTTATCTAGCATGCTCTTAGCCGTTGACGGCCCGTTGCGATTAAATGAGCGTCAAACTCAGGTTTGAATTGCTAATAAAAGTCGTCAATATGGCAGTATAGTTCGGTTAGGTTGTCCATGTAAGAAGTCCTTGTTGTGAAGTTTGTCTTGGTAAACTTACTTTAGCAACTTTGGACTTCTTTTTTTATCTTTTTTTTGAGCGCTTATCCCGAACTGGGGTTATCATAACTAAAGAAGCGAAGTAATACTCAAATACTCAAATACTCAAAATCATTTTGACTATCTGTATCAAGGCTTGTCAAATTACAATGGTCTGTTATCAGCAGTTCCTTTTATACAGTCTGTTTTAAGTAGTTTATTAGCGTAAATAGGGTCAAGAAAAATATTGATTACGTTTTAGGCTATGGTATTTCAGCCGAATCTCTTATAGCCGAATCATCATCGCAACGATGATATTTATACCAGATTGATTATCAAAGTAGGCTTCCCTGCGTATAGCAGGGTTTCCCCTACCTATTCAAATCATCTGTCTCATCTTTAAAGGTTTCTACAACGACAGCAAAAATGTCATCCCAAACTGCCTCATTTGCCAAAAACGGATAATCCTTAAGTAGCTTATTACTTTTAGCACCTTTATTTTGTAGCATGCTGCGAATGATTCTATCGGCATAGCTGTTGGGCATCTCAATAATCTCTTTTATCGCCAGTCGTGCATGGTCATGTTGTCTTAGGTACTGTGACTCGTTATGCATCTCTTTTTCAATAACATGCGCAATCAGTCCTGATAAGTACTGAACATGAGGCGTCAGGTCCATAAAGCGCCATGCCGGTTGAATAAGGTGACTGTCTTCAAAATTTAAGTTTGAGCGAATACCATCAGGGTAAGTAATCGCTTGTTTATCAAAGCTGTAATGATCACGGATTTGCTCCATAAGTGGCACGGATACACGGTCTAAAATTTTATCATAGGCATGACGGTCTGAGGGATGCTCAGCGATGGCTTGCGATATAGGTAAGATAATCGGCTCATAAATGACGTGGTCTCGTCTGAGGACATCATTAATTAAAAAGCGATGTACGCGGCCATTGCCATCCGCTAATGGATGAATATACACAAAGGCAAAGGAGACAACAGCACTACGCATCAGTGCTGATTGTCCCTCAGTCTTTTCCATAAATACCTGTAACCCTGCTAGCTTGTTAGCAATGTCATCAGCTGGTGGAGCAATATAATGCACAATTTCTTTAAAGCCATTCACCTGAGTGTGCGACACAAAAACTGGTGATTGACGGATGCCGTACTGCTGAATAATAGTTTTACTACCCAATATGTCTTGTTGCAACTCTGCTAGCGACTCAGGATCAAGCGGAATATCGCCCTTGCCGGTACGCCGTGCCATTACATCGGCGAAACGTTCAATACGTTTTAACTCTTTCCCTTCACCTTCTATAGTAAAACTGGCTTTACTCTCTCGTAATGTCATCCATACGGAGGCACGCATCAGTAAGTCTTGCCCAAATTCATCGTTCAGCTTGTCAACCATTGTGGCAATATCGAGTGCAGCGGCTTGCGTAAATGCCTCTGTTTTCACCAGTTGAGGACAGAAATGACGGGTTCCTGCAAGATTGTCATTGATACGCCAACGAGCATTCTTTATGACATGCGCAGGGCTTGAAGTAACCTGCTTCTTAGCATCTAAAGCGTCCACATAGTTACCGCCTAAATTACTCGGTACTGCTAACTGCTGACCCATGAGCCATTCATACAAAAAAGCCATTCTACGGGCATAGCTGCCTGTGGGCTCAGCGTTTACCCATGCTTGTACGTCATTAGCCCCTATCTGCTCAAACAGACGAGTCAGTAACTCTAAACTCAGTACTTCATGACGCATGTGAAATTGTAAGTGCGCAATGATTGTGTCCAGTGGACGCGCGGTTTCCTGATAAGCGTTATGAATGACGTCACCGTCTTTATAGGTTTGTCTGCGCCCACCGATACTACTGCTGACATATAAAGGGGCAACCAGCTCGATGCTTGCATGACGGATAAGCCATGCTGCGCCAATAGGGTCTGAGGTAGGGGTGTTCATCATGAGTGGCTCAAGCGATTATAGATAAGCCATTTTGCAGAAAAGCGATTATGAATGCAATATAATGATTATAATGAAGCCTCAATGCATTAAATCGATTTTTATATGACGCTGTGATGTCTTTAGATAAAGATCGAGGGGCGTTTTAAGTGGGCATAATTGATCGAAATTGAAGGTGGTAAATACCCCTCTTTTAACACAGCTACGTAGTAACAGAGTGCCTATTCTGTAAACAAAGTCTGCTTGCCTCGCGTGTAAAGCCTTATATATCAGCTGTTTACAAATAAAAATAAAGAATTAAATATTCCTAAACAAATGGCCACCTATTCTTAAATTGGCAAGTTCACTTATTACTATAAATAATGGATAGTTAATTTACCATTTCATGTTCGACTGTATCCAGTCTATTTTAAGCGGTCTATTTGACTGGCTTAAGTGGTGTATACCTAAAATATACCATTTTCAATTACTGACGTTTGTTGCCACGAATAGTAATTCCTCGTACTGTCTGATTAATATATCCCAAATTAGTTTCTATAAAATTATTCGCTTAGGTCAAGGTGAGTTGACGGGTATCATAAATAATAAACATTGCTAATAATTTATTCATAGTCCTGATTAAAAGTAACGGATAGCTCGAGAGCAGCTTCTCGCATAATAGGTACATATTCTAATAGCTCATCCAAAGTTTTTCTTACAGTTGGACCATGGGTGAATACTGTAGCAAACGTTTTATTTTCATCATTAGGAATGAGTACAGCACAAGCAACCATGCCTGGAATAAACTCTTCGTTGTCTATCCCTACTCTAGTATCCCGTGTCTTAGAAATAGTCTGCATCAATTGCTTTTTATCTGTTTGCGTATTGGTAGTTAATGCATGTATCGATATTTTATTAATGATACGTTCGCATTTTGCATTGGATAGTTGTGATAAGAATAACTTCCCACTTGCACTTGCCCAAATCGGTACATGAGTTCCTACTGGCAGATATATTTGAAGTGGCCAATCAGATAAAACGCGATCTACATAAACTACATCTAGGTCTTTCATAATTGCAATGCCTACGGTTTCTCCTATTTGTGCTGAAAGCTGCTGTAATATTGCAAGTCTTTCAATTTTAAAATGATTATTCTGTAATAGGTCCATAGCTAACTTATAGGTTCTTTTCCCAGAGGTCACCTTCCCAGGCAAGTCCAATTGTACAAACCCGATATTTTGTAGCTGATCTAATAACCTGTACATACTAGGTATAGGTACATCCAATGTATCTGCTAAGTCGCTAACGCTCATTGGTCTTTGCGATCTCGCCAGAATTTCCACAATCTGCAAAACCCGCTCAACACTTGAGCCCTTCTTTTTAGTATTACTCATATCTTTGTCACTCCCTAACCATATGACTTCTAATGTTTCTAATCATTATAACGATAATATTTAATGATTTAAGACTTGTCATTATAAAAATATTCTGTTATTTTCACATAACGATATAAATTTTATCGTTATATGAAAATAATAAAATGGATTTTATGTATATATAGCACAGGGAGTGCATATGATAAGTTTATTGCCCATTTTGATGTCGTTAGGGTTATTAATGTATTTGGCCTACCGTGGTCATAGCGTGATTTTGTTAGCGCCTTTGCTAGCAATGCTTGCTGTGCTTTTAAGTGGTGAGGCTAATACGATGCTAGGCGTCTATACGCAAGTATTTATGAAAGGTCTGGGTGGATACATCATCAGCTTCTTCCCGCTTTTTCTACTAGGCGCTATATTTGGTAAGTTGATGGATGATTCAGGTTCCGCACTTAGCATCTCAGAGTCACTCGTCACTAAACTCGGTAAGAAGCAAGCTGTTTTATCTATCGTCATGGCCTGTGCGATTTTAACGTACGGCGGTGTGTCATTGTTTGTAGTGGGCTTTGCTGTATACCCAATCGCTGCTGCTTTATTTCGCGAATTGAACATCCCTAAAAGACTTATTCCTGGTGCTATCGCCTTGGGTGCTTTGACCTTCACGATGACCGCTTTACCAGGGACACCGGCAATTCAAAATGCCATTCCTATGCCATTTTTCAAAACAGATTCTTTTGCTGCCCCTGGTCTTGGTGCTATTGGTGGCTTGATCATGTTAGTAGGCGGAATGATTTGGCTTAATTATCGTACTAAAACAGCTCTAAATGCAGGAGAGGGTTATGGTCAACATCATCATGATAAGTTAGCGGTAGTCGATCATAGCGCCAAGCCTTCATTACTTGTAGCGTTATTACCAATCATCTTAGTCATATTGATTAATTTCATTTGCACAAAATGGCTATTACCTAGTATGGATAACAGCTATCTAGCAACTGAAGAGTTTGGCGCTGTTCCTCTATCTAAAGTTCTTGGTATTTGGGCTATTGTTATAGCTTTGGTAGTGTCTTGCGGAGCGATGATTCTGCTCAATTGGAAGCGTTGGAAGGACCTAAAAGAATCGCTCAGTGAGGGTGCGCTAGGGTCATTGCTACCAATTTTTAACACGGCATCTGAAGTTGGATATGGATCGGTTATCGCTACTTTAACCGGGTTTATCATCGTAAAAGAATTCTTATTAGGTTTGTCTCCGGAGAACCCTCTAATTTCAGAGGCTGTTTTCGTAAACGTTATGGCGGGTATTACTGGCTCAGCGTCTGGTGGACTAAGTATTGCTCTCAATACCATGGGGGACAACTATCTTCAGTTAGCTTCTCAATTTGGTATTAATCCTGAGTTAATGCATCGTGTAGCTTCTATAGCATCAGGTGGTTTAGATGCTCTTCCGCACAATGGTGCAGTTATAACTCTACTCGTAATTTGTCAGCTCACTCATAGAGAGTCTTATAAAGATATCTTTGTGGTAGCTGTTGCGGTACCTGTGCTTGCACTCATAGCAGTCATTACCTTAGGTACATTAATAGGCTCGTTTTAGCACAGTATTAAACACATAGTGATCAACACAAGGATAGGTAAATATGTCACATAGTATTCTTCTACCAAGAATCATGGAGGTAGGCCGCGATGCATGTCAAAAGCTGCCGACGATATTAGATAGCTTAGGTATCAAAAAGCCTCTCATCATTACGGATGAGATGATGGTTAAACTGGGTTATGTGGATAAACTACAAACCATTTTAAAAGAGGTTCAGATTACAGCTGATGTATTCTCAGATACTATGCCTGAGCCTACTGAAAGCTCTATTGAGTCAGGGGTGCAGCAGGTACGGCACCAAGAATATGATGGTTTGATTGCCTTAGGTGGCGGGAGTCCTATAGATAGCGCAAAAGCAATTTCAATTTTAGGGAAATTTGGTGGCGTCATTAATGACTATAAATTTCCTCGTCAAGTAAATGAAGCAGGTTTACCTATTATTGCGATACCTACTACAGCCGGAACAGGGTCAGAGGTTACTCGATTTACTATTATTACTGATGAAACAAATAACGAAAAGTTGTTATGCGTTGGTATGGGATTTATGCCTATAGCCGCCATTATTGATTATAGCCTTACTATGAGTGTGCCTCCTCGAACCACTGCTGATACTGGCATTGATGCAATGACTCACGCTATAGAGGCTTATGTCAGTCAAAAACGTAACGCTTATAGTGATCAACAGGCTTTAGCTGCATTACGTTTGATTGGGCCCAATCTACAAAAGGCCTATCATAATGGCGAAGATGAGGATGCTCGTGAAGCCATGATGTTAGGTTCTACGTTAGCTGGTATTGCATTCTGTAATTCATCGGTGGCTTTGGTGCATGGAATGAGCAGACCGATTGGCGCTTTTTTTCACGTACCGCATGGTTTATCAAATGCGATGCTATTGCCAACTATTACTGAATTTGGCATATCAGGCACTCCAGAACGATATGCAGATTGTGCACGAGCATTAGGAGTGGCGAGCTTTGATGATACTGATAATCAAGCGAATATAAATTTGATTACGTATCTGAAAAATCTCAATATCGAGCTCAAAGTGCCTACATTGGAACAATTTGGGATTCAAAAAATTGATTTTGATGCGCTAATAAATACCATGTGTGAACAAGCATTTTCCTCTGGTTCACCTAACAACAACCCCCGAATACCGAGTTTGGAAGAAATGGTTCAACTTTATACATTGTTATGGGCAGAAAGTAGCTCAGATGATGTTTCGACAAGCTAATAAAACTAAAGCTTACTTTTAATCTACGTATAAACTAAATGCTATAAAAGGAATATATATTATGCAAACTATCGGACATTTTATTAATGGTCAGGAAATTAATGAAGCGAGCCAAACACAACCTATTTATAACCCTTCTACTGGTGAAGTAAGTAAACAGGTTGCTTTAGGTAGTTCTAAAACTATTGATGAAGCGGTTATCGCTGCAAAAGCGGCCTTTCCAGCATGGCGTAAAACGCCACCGATGAAACGCGCTAGAGTCATGTTCAAATTCAAAGAGCTATTAGAAAAAAATGCTGATGAAATTTGCAGGCTAATTGGCGAAGAGCATGGAAAAATTTCGCATGATGCCGCCGGTGAATTACAACGCGGTATCGAAAACGTTGAATATGCTTGTGGTGCACCAGAGTTATTAAAAGGCGAACATAGTCGTAATGCGGGTCCAGATATTGATTCTTGGAGTGAGTTTCATCCACTAGGAGTAGTGGCTGGCATCACCCCATTTAATTTTCCTGTTATGGTTCCTCTTTGGATGTTTCCTATGGCTATCGTCTGTGGAAACACCTTTATTCTAAAGCCATCTGAACGTGATCCAAGTGCATCGCTGTTTATCGCAAAACTTTTAAAAGAGGCGGGTTTACCTGATGGTGTTCTTAACGTCGTTAACGGAGGTAAAGAGGCGGTTGATGCTCTATTACATCATTCAGATATTGAAGCTATAAGTTTTGTAGGATCTACTCCAATTGCTGAGTATATCTACACTACAGCAACAGCCCAAGGTAAAAGATGTCAAGCTCTAGGCGGGGCAAAAAATCATGCAATCGTCATGCCTGATGCGGACCTAGATAATGTGGTCACTTCTCTATTAGGGGCTGCATTTGGCTCGTCAGGCGAACGTTGTATGGCTTTATCTGTTGCGGTAGCAGTAGGTGATGATATTGCTGATAAAATGGTTGAAGCATTGCAGCCGGCAATACAGCAACTAAAACTAGGTGCTTATTCGGACAAAGAAAATGATTTTGGCCCTGTCATTACTCAGGCTCATAAAACTAAAATTTTGGAGCATATCAAAAGTGCTGCAAACCAAGGAGCAAAAGTAATCATTGATGGTTCTAATGCGGCACCAGCAGGTCATGAGAAAGGGTTTTTCGTTGGTCCTACTCTGATAGACAATGTGACAAAAGAGATGGACAGTTATGATGCAGAAATTTTTGGTCCAGTACTTCAAATTATGCGTGTTCAGACAATGGAAGAAGCTATAGAGCTTATAAATGAACATGAGTATGGTAATGGAACGTGTATTTATACCAGAGATGGAGAAGCGGCTCGCTATTTCGTTGATAATATCCAAGTCGGCATGGTTGGGGTAAATATCCCATTACCAGTGCCAGTAGCATCACAAAGCTTTGGAGGTTGGAAGCGCTCATTGTTCGGAGATCTATTTATGTATGGTCCAGACGGTGTAAGATTTTTTACTCGCCGAAAAACTGTTACTCAGCGTTGGCCTAGTGCAGCAATACGAGAAGAGAAGCAGTTTTCTATGCCAACATAAAGCTCGTCTATATTAATCTCAGTTCGAAAGTCCACTAATACAAGTTTAAATAGAAACAGGACCTCTTACATGGGCGAAATATAAAGTACAAGCGCTTAAGCCTCTAGATAATATTCTAATCAACCACCGCTCTTTAATTGAGACGGTGGTTTTCAAGTTGAAAAATATGCAAGACTAAAATCTTTACAGATTGTGCTGTTACAGTACCCACTGCTAATCTGATATCAGGCTTGATTGCTTATTACTAGTATTCTTTTAAATATACTCTTAAAAACATACCTGCATAAACATATCTGAAGAATTCTCATTTAATAATTTGCTTATGGTGCCATTACACTAATAAGAATTGACAAATCAAAATTACTACGTTAAAAGTATACATAACGATAATCATCTTATCGTTATGTATACTTTTTTATCTACGTCCTTTAATAAGCAATGTAGAAAATATTGCTGTAAACAGTATGGATACTGGGACAAAAACAAGAGGGAACGAGCATGATTTATGCAGCACCAGGACACGCAAATAGCTTACTTAGTATTAAGCCACGCTACGGCAACTACATCGGTGGCAAATTCGTCGAACCTATAGGAGGCGAATATTTCATTAACAATACTCCAATAAACAATGAACCCTGTGGTGAATTTCCACGTTCTCAACAAGCTGATGTGGACTTGGCCCTTGATGCGGCCCATGCCGCAGCAGAAGCATGGGGTAAAACCTCCGTCCAAGACCGTTCATTGGTCTTATTAAAAATAGCTGATCGAATCGAAGCCAATCTTGAATATCTAGCTGTAACTGAAACTTGGGACAATGGTAAACCGATTCGTGAAACTCTCGACGTTGACGTACCACTTTCAGCAGACCACTTCCGCTATTTTGCTGGCTGTATTCGCGCTCAAGAAGGTGGTGCATCTGAAATCAACGAAACTATGGCAGCTTACCACTTTCATGAACCACTCGGCGTGGTAGCACAGATTATTCCATGGAACTTTCCACTCTTGATGGCCGCATGGAAATTGGCACCTGCACTTGCAGCTGGTAATGCCATCGTACTTAAACCTGCCGAGCAAACTCCACTGTCGATGACCGTACTGTTGGAGTTGATTGGCGACCTCCTACCAGCGGGTGTACTCAACGTGGTACATGGTTTCGGTAACGAAGCTGGTGAAGCACTTGCTTCAAGTCGTCGCATTGCTAAAGTCGCCTTTACCGGCTCAACCCCAACTGGCATGCATATCATGAAACATGCTGCAGCCAATTTGATTCCAAGTACTATGGAGCTTGGCGGTAAATCGCCCAATATTTTCTTTGCCGATATTATGCAGGCCAATCCAAAATTCATCGACAAAGCTGTCGAAGGTTTGGTGATGGGCTTCTTTAACCAAGGTGAAGTCTGTACTTGCCCCTCGCGTGCATTGATACATGAATCTATTTACGAGCCTTTTATGGCCAAGGTCTTAGAAAAAGTCCGCAATATCCGTCAAGGTAATCCTCTGGATACAGAAACCATGCTGGGTGCGCAGGCCTCAGCACAACAGTTTAAGAAAGTATTGGACTACATCGAAATTGGTAAAAATGAAGGTGCAGAAGTCTTAATCGGTGGTGAAAGCCAAGTGCCATCAGACACACTAAAAGAAGGCTACTATTTACAACCCACCCTGCTCAAGGGTCATAACAAAATGCGCATCTTCCAAGAAGAAATCTTCGGCCCTGTTGTCGCAGTCACTACCTTTAAAGATGAAGATGAAGCCATTGCTATCGCTAATGATACTGAATATGGTCTTGCGGCAGGGGTATGGACCCGAGATATCAGTTTGGCCTATCGCATGGGTCGCGCTATAAAGGCTGGTAGAGTCTGGACAAACTGCTATGGTCTACATCCTGCGCATGCGGCCTTTGGTGGCTACAAAAATTCAGGTATCGGTCGTGAAACCCACAAGATGATGCTGGACCATTATCAACAAACCAAAAATCTCTTAGTCAGTTATGACGACAATTCAATGGGATTCTTCTAAGGTCTCCATATAGTCACCACCCCAATCTGATCCATATTTAAAAAGGATATTTACTTATGCGTTATTATGATTATTTAGTACCTAACGTCAATTTCTTTGGTCCAGGCTGTTTAGAAGTCGTAGGACAACGTTGCCAAATATTAGGTGGAAAACACGCTTTAATCGTCACCGACCAGTTTTTAGCCACGCTCAAAGATGGTGCTGTTGAAAAGACTATTGCCTACCTCGATGCAGTCGGTATCAGTAGCAGCGTGTTTTCTGGCGTTCAGGCAAACCCTAAAGATTCCGATGTAACATCCGGACTAGCATGCTACCAAGATAATCAATGCGACATGATCGTTACCGTAGGTGGGGGTTCACCACATGATTGTGGTAAGGCAATCGGTATCATGGCAACACATCCAGGCAAGATTGGCGACTATGCGGGCATTGATACACTGAGCCATCCACTTCCACCGATCGTTTCAGTAAACACCACGGCGGGTACTGCCAGTGAGGTCACACGCCACTGCGTGATTACCGACACCGAAACTCATTTAAAGTATGTCATCGTCAGTTGGCGTAACCTGCCTATGGTCTCAATCAACGATCCATTGTTGATGATTGGCAAACCACGCGCCTTAACGGCTGCAACTGGTATGGATGCCCTAACTCATGCTATTGAAGCCTATGTTTCAGTAGATGCCAATCCAGTTACCGATGCAGCTGCCATTCAAGCTATCAAACTGATTGCTAACAACCTACGCACTGCAGTCGCCAATGGTAGTGATCTTAAAGCCCGCGAAAATATGGCTTATGCTTCGCTATTGGCGGGTATGGCCTTTAATAATGGTAACTTAGGTTATGTGCACGCTATGGCACATCAACTCGGTGGTTTATATGACATGCCACATGGTGTTGCCAATGCGATATTACTACCGCATGTATGCCGTTATAATTTAATCGCCAATGTACAAAAATTTGCTGATATCGCAGAATTTCTCGGAGAAAATACAGTAGGTTGTTCAGCGATAGAAGCGGCTGAAAAAGCCATTAATGCCTTGTTTAGACTTTCTGCCGATGTCGCCATCCCTGGCCATCTCAGCGAATTAGGAGTCAAAGAGCAAGACTTTGAACTCATGGCAGATAATGCATTAAAAGATGGTAATGCCTTTAGTAATCCACGCAAGGGAACAAAAGAAGATATCGTATTAATTTTTAAAGATGCATATTGATGATGTATCAATAAATACTGTTGATATTTACTATTGGCAGTTTAAAGAATAACGAGAAAATAGATGAAGCTATCCTAGGTAATAAAAATTATTGAGGATAGCAATTCCTAATCTAATGCGGTTATCAAAATTAATCAAGAGAACAATACTGAGTACGAGTATCGATGCCTATAAACACGAATAGAAAATGCATAGTAAGTACATTACAAAGCACACTGCGTAATATTTCCTAGATTCAAATAAGAAGTGCAACGTTTTAAAAGAATGAGTTGAAGAGTAAGATGTGCCGTGTTGCATTTCAAACTTCAACTCCTACATATCAGAACGTTATGAAACACTATACACATCTTACCCAAGAGCAAAGATATCAAATATCAGCGCTATTGCAAGCTAAAAAAGGCATGAGTGAAATAGCTAGAATTATTGGCTGTCATAAATCAACGGTGAGTCGAGAGATAAGGCGAAACATGGGACAAAGGGGTTATCGCCCCAAACAAGCCCATCGATTGGCAAACGCGCGCAAAGTTGTGAATAGCTCACAGATCAGCCGCTTTGGCTGGTGCTATATTGATCATCTACTCAGCAAGCACTACTCACCTGAGCAAATCACAGGGCGACTGAGAATGCTGGGTTGGCAAGAGGTCCCAAGCCATGAATCGATATATCAACACATCTATACTGACAAAAAGGCAGGGGGTAACTTACATAGCGCCCTTAGATGTCAAAAGCGCTATAGGAAACGCCGTCTGCAAGGTTATGATAGGCGCGGAAAGATAGCGAACCGCTGTGATATCAATGACCGTCCCAGTATCATTGAAGCGCGCAGTCGTATGGGCGATTATGAAGGGGATACGGTGGTTGGTCGTGGACATCAAGGTGTGCTTGTCACTCTAGTGGATAGAACAACTCGAGAGACTAAGATCAAAGCGCTACCCAATCGCAAGGCAGTAGCCGTCACACAAGCTTGTATTGGCATGCTAAAAGGTGAACAGGCGTTAAGTATCACCTTTGATAACGGTAAAGAGTTTGCTGACCATGAAACGATGGCAACAGCGTTGAAGGCTGATATTTACTTTGCTCAGCCTTATCATTCTTGGGAGCGTGGAACGAATGAGAATACCAATGGGTTAATTCGTCAGTTTCTACCGAAGTCAATGCGTCTGGATAACCTATGCATGCACTTAGTTCAGTCGATTGAAGACAGTTTAAATAATCGACCTAGAAAGGTGCTAGGGTTTAGAACGCCTCTTGAGGTAAAATCTAGCTTCGGGTGCGTTGCACTTCAATGTTGAATCCAAGTTTCATAAAATTAAACAATTAACATCTTTAGCTTACAGCCAAATATTCGAGTCCTAACTAGAAAGTTGAATGTTCGCTAAGTACATTAAAACTACCTTATCCACTCAAACCATTGGTGCTACTAGCCTAAATATCTAAGGGTCCATTTTAAATAAGGATTAGTGGTCACGAAGGGTAGTATTTTCTAAAATATATCGAGACCATCCCGAATTCTGTGTAACTGCCATTTAGATTAAATGCTTACTGATACGATCATCAAACATAATCATAAAACGATTCAGAGCAGACGTCCAGTTACGGATGGGCATCGACCACCTTGACGATGCCTGCTGAGTTGCTAGGTAGACTACCTTGAATGCTGCCTGATCAGACGGGAACACCTTACGTTTATTCACCGCTGTCCGAATCACGCTGTTCAATGACTCGATGGCATTGGTGGTATAAATCACTTTTCTGATGTCTTTAGGATACTCGAAGAACACCGTGAGGCCCTCCCAGTTATTGCGCCAAGACTTGATGACATGCGGGTACTCTGTGCCCCAAGTCTCATTAAAGTGTTCAAGATTGGCCTCTGCTATCTCAAGCGTATCAGCGCCGTAGATGGCTTTTAAATCAGCCGCTATTGCCTTCTTATCTGTCCAAGGTACAAACTTCATCGAATAGCGCACCATATGCACGATACACAGCTGAACCTTGGCTTTGGGATAAACGGTATTGATGGCATCAGGGAAGCCTTTTAGGCCGTCTACACAGGCAATAAGAATATCTTGAACCCCGCGGTTTTGTAATTCAGTGAGAACGCCTAGCCAGAACTTAGCGCCTTCATTCTCTGATAACCACATACCAAGCAGCTCTTTTTTACCATCAAGAGCAACACCTAGCGCTAAGTAAATGGCTTTGTTGATAATCTGCTTATCTTGACGTACTTTGACGACAATGCAGTCTAGATAGACAATAGGATAAACACTGCTTAACGGCCGGTTCTGCCAAGCGGTGATGTCCTCTAAGATGTTGTCAGTGACTCTTGAGACAAGAGAGCTTGAGATGTCGACATCGTAGAGCTCTTTAATGCTCTCTACAATCTCGGTGGTGGTTTGACCCTTGGCGTATGAGCGAGGATCAGCAAGTGTCTGGGAGACACTTGCCCGAAGCGCAAGACGTAAGGCTATGCCTGTAGTGAAATATGATCTTGTCATCAAGGCCGCTAATACGGGTTTGATGCTTGCGCACGAGTGTAGGTTCAAAAGCGCCGTCTCGGTCTCTTGGGGTGGAGATCTCAAGATCGCCTGTATCACTGCGGACTGTCTTTTTAGTGTGCCCATTGCGCTTGTTTGGCTTGTCTGCTTTCTCATGCTTGGGATAGCCGAGATGATCTTCCATCTCAGCTTCTAGTGCAGTATCGATAAACGACTGCATGAGCTGCTTTTGGAAGTCTTTGATGTCATCGAAGCTGTTCATGCTACCAGCCATCTGCTGGGCCAGTTTCTTGATGTCAGATTGAGTAGTCATTGCTTATTCTCCTGTTAGTGGATTATAAGCAGTTACACACTTTTTAGGAAAGGCTCTCAAACTCAAAAGGCGATACATAGCCCAATGCACTGTGTATACGCTTTTTATTGAACCGATCTACCCAATTCAATGTCGCAAGTTGTACATTCGCTAAACCTTGCAAATCTGCTTTCAAATATTCAATCACCTCTGTTTTGTATAACCTATGCCCTGTTACAGCCAAAGCATTATCAAGGCCTAGTTATATATTTTTTCTTATGTTATCAAGCCAAGCTTGCATACTTGGTGTAAGCAAGCGATGACGGCGCCAAGCCATGACAAGCTCCCATTTTAACTGAGGTTGGGTTAGTGGCAAGCAGACTAATCCTGTTAAATCCAACTTTTGAGTATAATATTGAGGCAAAAGAGTCACGCCCATATCCTGTTTTACCATGTCAAGAAGCAAGTGCCACTGATTGGTTTGGCAAATAATATTAGGTTCAAAACCTAGTGATTGACAGTTTTCTATAATCATCGGAGTAAATGATGAATTGGAGGTAAATAAAATTAGGGGGGCATTTGATAGTGACTTAAGTGTTACCTTGGTTTTTTGCTTACCCATACGGTTTTTATTTGCTACGACCACCACTGGATAGCAACATATCGACAAGTAGTCAAAATCATCGTCAATCGGCTTCATCAATGTTGCCACATCAAGTTGCCCCTCTAGAAGGGCCTGCTTAAGTGACTCAGCACCATCTTCGATAAGTGAAGTTTCTATACTAGGATGCATTTGGTAAAAGTTAAAAATAGCTTTGCTTAGTATTTCACTGCCTAACGGTGAAATACCCAAACGCAATTTACCACCTATTAATTGCTGATAATCTACTACTGTTTGTTCAAGATTATCTGCCTTTTGTAAGATATCAACTGCTTGAATATAGAGGTGTTCGCCAATTTCCGTTAAATTAACTAGCCGCTTTTTTCTATGAGTCAAAGGCTTATCAAACAGAGCTACGCCTAAATATTCTTCAAGATTACTGATAGATTTGGTAACGGTGGGTTGGGTTAAATTGAGTTGAATACTGGCTTGAAGAAACCCACCTGTTTTTACAACTGTCACAAAGCAGCGTAATTGTTTCAAAGTTATCATGAATAATAAACCATGGTTAGGAAGGATAATGAAATTTATTATAGAAATTGGGAATAAAAATAAAAATATAATTCATAATTTATGACTATGATATTTTTATAATAAGTAGTCTCTAATCAACAAACAACAATTATTATGCGTAATCCTAATATTCGCTTATCCCTATCTTTTGTAGATGAAAAAAAACTTACACTTCAAAAGTTCTATCGCCAATCATGGCTTCATGTCCTTATGCAATGCGCTATTATCGCAGCTGTCTGGTATTGTGCTGAGATATTGGTTGAATTATTGCATTTACCCGTATCCTCAGGCGTCTTAGGAATGTTTTTAATGCTGATATTATTAATGAGTGGTGCTATTAAGGTTAACTGGGTCAGACTGGGTGCAAAATTTGTTTTGGGTGAATTAGTATTAATGTTTATCCCGCTTATGATGTCAATACTTCAATATAAGGCGCTGTTTGTCAGTAAAGGATGGCAATTAATGCTGACAATTATCTTGAGTACCGCGATGGTGATGTTAAGCTCAGCATTAACCTTTATCATGGGGCGCCGTTTGCAACGTAGATTGTATCGTCATCAGATTCATAAAGCCCAATTAAACCTAAAAAATGATAATAATGCGTGAGGATTTGCGATGAATACTTGGTCAATCCTTTGTCTCATTTGGACATTAGCTGCCTATTATATGGCTAGAGTAGTCTATGTGCGCTATCGAAAATCTTGGCTAAACCCTGCTATCACGGTTCCAGTAGTAACGCTTTCATTAATGATTATTTTTAATATCTCTTATGATACTTATTGGAAGGATACAGCTTGGATTGTGCAGCTACTTGCCCCCGCAACGGTTGCGTTTGCTATACCTATTTATGAGTATCGTCGTTTAATACGTCAACATGCTTTGGCTTTGACCGCTTCCATAACTGTCGGGATGGTGGTGGGGGTCTTAAGCATATATATATTCGCTGGTTTGTTTCATTTTGATAAGACCTTGACCTATAGCTTGATGGCCCGTTCAATATCGACACCATTTGCGTTAGACTTATCTGAAAAAATTCACGGATTTTCCTCTTTAGTCTCATTGTTTACTTTGATTACAGGGATGGTGGGAATGATTTTAGGGGATATGATCTTGACTTTTTTTCGTATTCGCTCCCATCTTGCAAATGGAATCGCATTTGGTAATGCATCACACGGTTTTGGTACAGCCCGGGCAAGTCAGCGCAATGAGGATGAGGGCGTTATAGCAAGTTTAACAATGATTTTAGCGGGATTGTTTATGGTATTCTTAGGTCCTTCATTAATACATGGCGTAATGTTATTCGGGCAAGTTTAAGCAAATATATATAGAGACCCTAATCTATATTAAGAATAGATATGATAACAGCCATTATCACTAACAGATAAACAATAAAAAAACGTATAAATTTCCGTTTTTATTCTAAAGTTAATTCGACTTTAACTAAATGTAATGAGCTTTATTTCTTTTAAACTTCAACCTATTAACTTATATTATTTGAATATCAGATAAAATGAATGACTATTTTTTGAGGATACGAGTGTTTATGAGTTATTGAATCGGGATTTTCTAAATCATCATTTTAAACCCCTTAACAAATCATTATTTTTCTTGTAACAACAAATAAGATAGAGGATTTCTTTACTCACACTGAGATTCTAACCATTTACATAGTTTAATAATATCATCCTTATTTTTCTTTAATTCCTTGTAAACGAAGTAAAATTTATCCCCTGTTAGTAGTTCATGCATTGGGATTTTAACGATATTTTGTTTATAGGCGTCATCCTGCATCATATAATTATTGGTAAGAGTAATGCCCAGGTTGTACCTTGCGGCTTCTATCGCTAGTAGCACATGACTAAAATGATTTATCTTTATATCGCTTGGCAATTCAAATCCGCCTGCCTTACACCACCGCAGCCAATCCTCTGCTGTATTCACGCTTGTATCTGCATATCTCACAGACAATATTGGATGCCGCCACAATGCGTCAGGAAGGGGTTTATCTCTTATTTTCTCCCAAAGCTTTTGACCACAAACAGGATATAAAGTTTCAGTAAATAAAAACTTACTGATGAAAGCATGTGGAGGAGGATCGACGGTGATATAACAATCGGCCCTTTGCTCATTATAATCAGAGGGATGATTAACCATATCTAAAGTAAGTTCTATTTCTGGATACTGTCTATAGAAGTCTTCTAGTCGAGGAATCAACCAATTCACTGCGACTGAACTGTACAGAGCTAAGCGTATATGCCCAGGTTTTCCATGTTTAATAATCTGACTACTATCTGAAAGTAGACCCAATGCGCCACACACATCTGTGAAATAACGCTCACCAACCTCTGTCAACGAAAAGGTCCGGCCTTGCCTGTAAAACATTGCTTCCCCAAGATACTCTTCAAGGATGCGTATTTGGTGACTCACGGCACTTTGTGTCACATTGAGGCTTTCTGCTGCTTTTGAAAAGCTGTTAAGTCGTGCAACGGATTCGAAGCATTGTATGGCACGCAATGGGGGCAAATCCATTATTACCTCAGCTAATACTAAGTATGGTTTATATCATTATACATCATAGCGTTACTTGCATATACTGCCTGACAGATCGTTAAATCAGCATGAACCCATTGGGGTTTTAACAGTTTCTGAATTTAGAGTAGGGCGAGGAGGCTAAGAATGCCAAAGATGAGTGTTGCATTTGCCATGACGCTATTGGTACTAGGAAATATCATTGCGGTCTTCTCAGACGCCTTGATAAAGGCCTTGCCCTCTGAGACGGCGGTATATCAATTTATCCTGTTTCGTCAATGCACAGCGGTTTTAATGCTGTTGCCGTTTTGCTTAATTAATAAAAAGAACAAGTTATTCAGTAATATAAAATGGCACTTTGTTCGTAGTCACGTGTGGTTATTGGGTGTGATATTCATGGTACTGTCTCTTCAAGCACTGCCTCTTGCGACTGCGAATGCTATTTTTTATGCCGCCCCTTTATTTGTATTACCACTGGGTTTTTTATTTTATAAAGACAGATTAAACTTTCCGACTATCGCAGCCTCTATATTAGGTTTTGCTGGTATCCTCGTTATCGTACAACCGAAACAGATCAATTTAGGGGCGGTGTTTGCCCTTATAGTGGCGGTAACCATGGCGCTAAACAATCTGTTAGTTCGTAAACTTCCACAACATCATACTGTCTATCAAACTCTACTTTTGACCAATTTATTAGGAATCCCATTTGCGCTTGGTTTGGCTATTTGGGAAGGACAGCCATTTGATTGGCGCTCATTGATTACGGCCGCCAGTTCAAATGTATTTATTTTGATTTATGCGGGTATATGCGTACAGGTGTACCGACACATTGAAGCATACAAAGTCTCTAGTGCGGAATACTCAGGTTTACTAGGGGCGGTGGTGGTTGGAATCATATGGTTTAACGAAGTACCAAATATGACTTTGTTAATAGGTTCTGCGCTGATTATCCTACCTTTGATATGGCTAGCTACTCTCGAATCTATGAGGCTTAGACAAAAAACTGGGTAGGATAATAGCTTTTAAAACCTAATCAAGCTGATGTGCCATAAATAATAAGAAATAATAAAAGTTATGAATCAGACTAAAATGTTATTTAACGTTTACATCGGTTCATGCTTGACGAAACTGTAGATTACTTGTTAGACACTATAATAAGTCGGTTGCATGATTAAAAACTTCCAAGTTGGTTCTTATGTATCTAATAGTATCGTGTCTATAAAAAAGACAAACTGTTATTTAAAATACCTCAACTATTCAGCTGTTAGCCCTGCTTTAACACCCGATAGACCGTAGCCACCCCAACACCAACCGCCTTAGCAATCTCCTCTTTCGTCATATTGTTTTGACTGGCTAATTCTTTAATACGATTGTGTTTCGTTGTATTAGGCTTCTTACCAGTGGGCTTATAACCACTGTTCGCCAACCCCTGCTTAATACGCTCTCTACGCTTATCGTTATCAAGCTTTGCCATCGTTGCTAATAAGTCGATCAGCATATGGTTAATCACTGTTAGGATCTCACCTGTCATGCCTTTACTTACCGTATGCGTAGTTGGTAGATCAGCCACCACCAATCGCAAGCCCTTGTCTTTGATGCGCTGCTTTAGAATTGCAAAATCATCTTGAGATAGCCTGCTTAATCTGTCCACGCTTTCAACCAGCAGAATATCGCCTTGATCAGCGTCCTTTAATAGCTTAGCTAATACTGGCCTATCGAGCTTTGTACCACTGAAATGCTCAACGTACTCAACAAGGTTATCGTTATAGCTTTGGCTAAAGCTAATCAAGTCAGACAAGGCTCTCTTAGCGTCTTGATCCTTAGTGCTGGCTCTCACATAAATACGAACGGTCATAACGCCACCTATATTATTTAGACTTATAAATTAATGTCCATTGATAATATCATGATATTAATATCATTTAATAATAGAAATAAGTCTAATGATAGATAGAGTATCGTTTAGAGGTTTTATTTTTTAGGTATAGTCTATTGATAGGTTATTGAGTCAGTGAGTCTGTACGAACAGGTTTGTACATTCAAGCCTTTAAACTTTATAATGCTTAATTAAATCATGAGGTAAAACGTGTTGTGATCACGGGCAATAAGAAATTACCTCACGAGAAAAGTATACAGTCCAATTAAGGTTATTGAATGAAACAATATCTAGATTTATGTCAACGTATAGTTGATGAAGGCGTGTGGGTCGAAAATGAACGGACTGGAAAGCGTTGCTTAACCGTTATTAATGCTGATTTAGAATACAACGTAGGCGCTAATGAGTTTCCTTTAGTGACTACTCGAAAAAGCTATTGGAAAACGGCTATAGCAGAGTTATTGGGGTATCTACGTGGTTATGATAGCGCAGCTCAGTTTCGAGCTATTGGATGCAATACATGGAGTGCCAATGCCAATGAAAATGAAGCTTGGTTAGCTAATCCTTATCGTAAAGGTGAGGATGATATGGGCCGAGTATATGGTGTACAGGGCCGCAGGTGGCGTAATTCAGTAGGAGAGGAGTTTGACCAGCTTCGTAAGATTTATGATAACTTACGGAATGGTATTGATGATCGAGGTGAAATCCTAACTTTCTATAATCCAGGTGAGTTTCATATGGGATGTTTGCGTCCTTGTATGCATACCCATACGTTTTCATTGTTAGGAGGAAAGCTATATCTAACTTCATCCCAACGTTCCTGTGATGTGCCATTAGGTCAAAATTTCAATCAAGTCCAGGTTTTTACTTTATTGGCTTTAATGGCTCAAATTACGGGGCATGAGGCTGGAAAAGCTTATCACAAGATTGTAAATGCACATATATATGAAGACCAATTAGAGTTAATGCGTGATGTGCAATTAAAACGCGAACCGTATCCAGCCCCTAAACTTCACATTAATCCTGAAATTAAGTCTCTCGAAGATATTGAGACATGGGTAACATTGGACGATTTTGAAGTGGAAGGGTACCAGTATCATGAGTCTATCGCGTATCCATTCTCAGTTTGATACAAATATAGATTAAAATTTTAGAAAGATGATAAATTCCTGTTAGGCATAGAGAGTTTCCCAAACTTTGTGTAACTGCTTATAATCCAATAACAGGAGAATAAGCAATGACTAAGCAAACTGACATCAAGAAACTGGCCGAGCAAATGGCTGGCAGTTACACAGTTTTTAGGAAAGGCTCTAGGCAAAAGTATTAATATATGTGATTTATGCTATAAGGTATATATTTGTTGGCTAAGCTCTTGCTAGCTCTTAAGTACAAGGAAATTAAGTTTATACTTTTATAACAAAGGTGGTCTCGATAGATTAGTGCATCAGCTGGTTCGGTGTTGCATCTTTTAAAGCTAACATTTGTCTCAGTTTTTTAATCTCCTGTCTAGCTTCTAATAACGACCTTTTATCTGTATCAGATTGTTTTTTATAATAATCTCGTGACTCTTTCATTTTTTGTAACCGTTTATCTGAGTGTTGAGCGACTCTTTTTATATCTTGATATTCATTAAACCAGTAGATAACCTCATTTTGTGCTTGAATCATCTTTGCTTCAAGCACATTCTTAACATCAGCGTTATCTATAGCTTTTTTTTCTTTACGCGATTTCTCTTCAGCTTTTCTGATATCTTTGAGCTGATTTAGCTTTTGGACAGGCCAACCACGGTTTGTAATAGTATTTCGATGAATACCAGTCATCTTCGAAAGTTGCGCTATAGTGGGTTTTAGTTTTTTATTATTTTGAAGATCTATTAGGGCAATATTTAGAGCAGAAGTTATTGCTTCATAGTCATCATTATTTTTTTGATCATAAGCTTCATTACTCATAGTTCGATTGCCTCACCAAGATTTTCCAATACCATTTTGGCCTCGTTCATTGCTGCTAGAATTTGCTCACGAGACTCCAAATATTCTGGTTTATTGAGGTTGTTCTTATTTAACATGTAAACTTCACGCCATTTAGGAGCATGCTTGGTAGTTACAACGGCTTGTTTGCATCGAGCAGGGTTACAACGTAGCGAACCAATACATGGTAGGCTTGAGTCATACTCTTCTGCTCTACCACCATAGCAAAGCCCTTGTCCCATATAGACCATGGCAACCCCTTGATCTACCATAGCCTCATAAATCTCATCCTCTGTGTATCCTTCAGCCATATATCCATTAAACGTCTTGATCAGACCTTTTTTATGCTCACTCGCTTTACCACCATAATATGTACCATTTGGATTATGGGCAGTTTTAATAGCATCTAATTCAGCTGCTCGGCGCAGTGATTTCGTATCACCTTTTCGGTTACCGTCTTTTGACAGCATCTCACCTATATCACCGTAGCCTAACGTAACTGACGAGGTAGCGCCAGTAGATGTGTACTTAGAGATGCTCTCTACAAAATGTTTCAATTGAAACGATATAAGAGGCAATCCAACTTCAGCCTTAAACAATTGATATGTTAATGTGTGTCTTAGCATGTAAGGATTAAACTTCAGTTCATCAGCAATGTTTTTGCCTAACAGTTGGCCTATAAAACTATTCATTTGATGTGTAATACCCTTACTAGCCATCGACTGAGGGGAGCTACCTGGTTTAACAGTATCTACATTAGAAATTAAGTAAGGTGAAACTTTAATTTTTGAAATATACGATGCTGCTAATATTGCATCTTTAACAATCGGTATAGCTACCCATCTATCGTCAAACAAGCCTGTACTAATTTCATCTTTATGTTTCTTGACAGTACTTTCAATAAGCCAAACGCCGTCATCTTGAACTAAGCACGAACAATCTTGAACTCTTATTTCTGATAGTTCAGATGGTCTCATACCTGTATACTGGCCTACTAAATATGTGCATGCATACGCTACGAGGTTAAAGTATTCTCTAAGATTATCTAACTTATAACCACGTTTTTTCAATGCTTTACGTAAAGTTAGTCCACCCATGACACTAGAGTCTTTTTTTAGCATCCAATCATGGGGTTCAATTATATTTGTAATGAAACTTGAGGGATAGCCTTTAGTTCCTAGTCTCATAGCAATATACCCATTTAGAATTTCATGAGTGACTTGTTCTTGCTTAGCCCATGACAAATAGTCGCTTGTATTGAAGCGCTCTAAAGAGTGGACATCAGATATTTTTTCTTTAGCTCCTATAGCACTTAAAAAGTCAACTATGATAAAGGAAGCTATTTTCGATAGAGATTCAAATACCAGATCTGGCAGTACTTGTTCTTTTTTCGAAGTATTAGTATTAGCAAGTCTCTTCCATTTCAGGCTATTTAACTCTACATAAGCAACAGGCTTTTCAAATACATACTTGACAGAAGCCGGGCTGCGTAGATATTTGAAAAATTTATCTAGCTCTACACCTTTTACGCGATCATAGTTTTCAGCAGCTTTGGAATACAGTTCGGGTGTTATATCGGAGAGTGTTCTGATTTTTTCCTGAACAAACTCATAGCCTAGCTCATGAGATGCCTGTTTAAATATTTCATTAATAAACGTTAATCCATTTTCAAAAATTGTAATTAAAGAGTTTGCTTTTAAGACTTTTTTTATTCGGCTTTTCCCCTTTTTTTCCTGAGGCTTGAAAATCGAATTGTTTAGCAGAGCCAACTCCAATATAACTTTAATTTCTGTTAAAACGAATATTGGGATCTCTGTATACTTTGAAAAATCAATGCGGAGCTTTGCTCCCTGGACATTTTGTGCAGCATTAGGATAGTCGTTATTAAAATTCCAACACATGTCAGAAAACTTTGATAATCTCGATACAGGTTTGTCCATAAGGTACATCACATACTCTATGTCATCTGTGTAATTATTTTGAAGGTGCTTCTTCTTTTGAACTGTAGCATGGTCTAGAGCATCTAAAACATATAAACGATGTTCTGCAAAACCTGTTAATACATTCAGCTTTTTTTCATAGTCCATTAGATTACTCCATCAACTAGTGTGGTCGTTTCAATGTATTCTGCTAAACGCCGTCCATTTTCTAATTCTTCTAAGGAAAAATTAGATAGTTCAGGTTCTGTAATACCTTTTATCAGTTCTAAATTCTCTGAAATAACATGCCCATAGGGTGTATCCATGACACGGGAGTGCTCTTTCAAAAGCGTATAGTCACGCTTCATTGCAAAAATTTCAGGCAGATTCTTAGCTGTAATAATGACATTGTCACAACCCAAACATTTGTTATATTGTGAGCATGGAGTACCAGGTATGTAGGATGAAAGATTTTTTACAAAGTCTGGTGGGTCAAAAATATTTCTGCATTCAGCTAGAGGAGTATGAAAGGTTGTTACCAACTCATCATTTTTTTTGGAATCTATATCTTCTGGCACTTTCTCAACTTTTTTATCCAGAGTCGATTGATGTATCTCTTCTAATTCATCATTTATCTTCATTCTACTCATGGAGTTAAAATCTAGAGAATCTATATAACCGAGAGTTGTTTGGAGTGAGGAGTGACCCAACATGAGTTGAATTTCACGTACAGTTACGCCATTTCTAAGCATCTCACTAACAAATGTTGGTCTAAACCGACTTATTGTAAGAGTTAGGGGATCTCCTGCATCATTTTTTAAATTATATTTCTTAACGAATCTAGATAAACTAGCTCCCAATGCTTTTGCATTTTTTTCTTTGTTTCCTAATAGTGGAGATACTCTGCCGTGCTTTTTTGTACTATTCGACTGATAGATGAACAACCTATCTTTAAAGGCATCATCTTCAATATCTTGTCGAAAACTACTCGTCAATTGGACTAATTCTTCAAAAATAATTTTTATAGACTTAGCTTGAGATGACGTAAGCCATGTCAGTTCTGCATTAAAAAGATCGAGGTGGTATTCTTTATGACCATCAGACCTTTCTTTCCAATATCTAAGACAAGGCCGCGATGTTGCCGGATGGGAATCTACATAATCGTTTATATCAAGAGAAAGTAAAGGATTTGCATTTAAACCAGTAATTTGAGCAAGCCTTAAAACGTAAGGCGTTAGTGTATCCATATTTATCATTGGGGTAATGCCCCAGTCGTTGTATACCTCTATCAAACCCTTATCTGAATCATTAATAATTCTTAAGAAAGACTTCTCAATAGGTGATTTAGCTGTATTGTAATGAACTGGCTTACACATTAAGCGGTTTTCAAAGAGCCATCGCGCATTCTCTAGTGTCGAAAGGCCTCTAATGACTGAACCCTTTTCGTCCAAAGGATTGCTGCCTAAACCCGTTTTCTTATAAGGTTTGAGGGCTTTTCTAGATTCGCTCAATCCTTTTTCAATAGCCTCTAATATTCGAAGCCGCTCGTTCATTGTAAATGGCTTTTTAACATCTGTTTCTCTAGTTGTAGCAAATCCATTTATATTGAAAAAGCTATATTCTATATCGCGTACTTGAGTCAGCCGATTCAATGTTATACGGACTGAACTCAAAACTGTATTTGCATGATGACTTGATATTTCTTTATTTATTACCTTGCCCTCTAAATATTTCCGATATCTAGATAATAGGTGTTCATCAAAAGTTGTTACGATTCTAAAGGGTTTATTTCCATACAGTTTGGATAAGAACTCTATAAATAAACTACTCGCAATTCTATAATTACTCTTGCCTGATTCTGAAGAGACAGTTTTACTACTACAAGCAAACAGTTGCTCAACCTGAATAAACGGTTCTAATTTTGAAGGAAGGAAGAAGTCATCAGCTGCATTTAACTCTCTTGCTGCGAGTCTATGAAAACGCTCTATCTGACTTTCACTATGATTTCTTCTATTGACATTCGCTTCGCTTGTTCTTTCAGCAACGCTTTTATAATTCGCATCAATAATTCCAATTTTTTCTAAGTCTTTGTGAATAAATTCCCAAGCATCTTTAACAACATTAAATTCTAAGGATCCTTTTTTTATAGGTAGTTGTTCTGGAGACATTTTTCCTATCGAAATTTTGTTGCCGAAAATAGGTAAAGTGTGCTTTTTTTCTACAGTTAGCTTTCTGTACCAATTCAAAAGTTTTCTAGTGTTTTCGATGCCAGCCGCTTCGTAGCTTTCACTTGGTATTACTAGAATACCTTCTTCGATCATCCTTTCAATTAAAGGAGTAGTAAGACCCCTATATTTTTGTGCAACAGAGTATGAGACACCTACAGCACTCTGAATATGCTTAACAGCTACACTGAAGCCTAAAGTATTATCCGCTTTACTAATTGGTATTTCCCATAGTGATTCTTTATCTCCAGCTGTTTTCGATACCCATTCTATAACAGCTGCTTCGGCGTCTTTAATCGGTTGTTTTTCTTCAACGTTCTTAAAGTCTGTACCTAAAGTTCCTGGCTCAGGAAAATCCTCATGAATCTCATCAATGGTTATTCCAATGTTTTTCATTTGATGTCCTTAATGCCAATTCTTAACTGTGTCTGTTCAGATAAGCGCTTCATTTTCTCAGCTTTGGTTAATGTATCACCATTCTCGTCACACATGCTCTTGTAGATATCTTGAGGGATATTAGTGTATATCTGTGTAGTACTAAGATGGTTGTGGCCTAAGCATTTCTGCACAATAGCAAGCCGATCTACATAGTTAGGCCCTAAATCCTTTGACTGTAGTATTGAATAAGCGCTGCCATGCCGTAGCTTGTGGGGAGAAATCAGTCGATTGAGTCGACCGTGTTTGATTGCGCGTTTACTTATACGTTCAAATAGCTTACTGATTGAATTTGGGGTGTAAGGAGTGCCTTCAGCATTAAGGAATGCTGGTGTTTCAGACGGCTTTAAATATTTACGAGCGTATTTTTTATACAAGGGAGATGCATGGTATTTTTCCACACGTTTGATAGTTACTAAGCTAAGCAGAGTCCAGCGTGGCTTAATTTGATTACCACGGCCCTTACTTCCTTTAACTTTCAAAGATACATAGTCGGGATGAATAGGCAGGTCAGTATCGCGGGAAATATATTTTTCAGAATTAAGGCTAGTAATATCTTTAAAGTCTTGAAGAGTAACTCTAGGTAGTTCTGAACGACGTAAGCCAGAGTCGTATAAAAACTGGAGTAAAGCTCTTTCTCGTTCTGAATCAGTAAATTCAATCAATATGAAAAGGTCATCAAGTGTGCAAGAGCTAATCGGTGTGCGCTTTGGTGGTTTTGATAGCAAGCCATCGCTATATGGGTTATCTTGTCTAAGCTTATCACGGTCTTCTGTAGGGCTACAAAGGTATTCGATGAAGGCATGTATTGTCTCATCTCGACTTCTAACAGTAGATGAGTTCTTATGGTCTTCACGGATTAAAAATGTCAGGTATTCTTGAATTACGTATTTTGGAACTGTAATAAATACTTCATCAGATTCACTGTCATTGTAATCTGTACGACTACGAATATAACTTAAGAAGTAGCTTAGGTTTCTACCATAAGTAACTGCTGATTTATAAGAGATTATTTGATGTTTGGTTCGATACGACAAATACTCAGAAACAAGAGGAAGGATCTTGCCATCATCATCAAATACTCCAACACCATTCACTGTTACGGTTTTGTTCAATGATAAATTTGGAATCTCATTGAGTAAACAAGACTCAGATAAATCTAACTTTGTATCAGAACAAACTTTAACATCCATAATAATCACTATCTCAATACATAGACTAAATTATGTATTGCATTATATACGATCTATTACTCCGTATTGTGCATTATTGTTATGGGGGTATAATA
>NZ_CAJHBN010000022.1:0-30027 GCF_904846655.1 Psychrobacter sp. NC44
TGATCCAAAACGTCAATTACACCAGCTAAAACAATGGGTTAAACAGGAACTGAACTAGTTATCTAGGACAGCCCCAAAATAAAAGATAGAGGCATTCATGCAAATTTACCTTGTCGGCGGCGCGGTACGCGATCAACTGTTAGCACGTCCTATTAAAGACAAAGATTTTGTCGTCGTTGGTGCAACTGTTGCAGAAATGCTTGATGCAGGGTTCCAGCAAGTGGGTGCAGATTTCCCTGTATTTTTGCATCCTAATAGCCATGAAGAATACGCACTGGCACGCACTGAACGCAAAGAAGGCTTGGGGTATAAAGGCTTTAGCGTACATGCCAGTCCTGACGTCAGCTTAAAAGAGGATCTACAACGTCGAGACTTGACGATTAATGCCATGGCCATAGAAGTCACCAGCTTAACTGATGATACGCCAATCAACGGTGACGTCATTGACTATTATGGTGGCATGGCTGATATAGAAAGCAAAACCTTGCGTCATGTATCAGGTGCATTTAGCGAAGACCCTCTACGAGTGCTTCGAACCGCTCGCTTCTATAGCCGTTATTACGACCTAGGTTTTGTCATTGCTGATGAAACTTTGACGTTGATGCGCCAATTGGTCGACTCTGGAGAGCTTGCACATTTAAGTGCAGAGCGCATTTGGCAAGAATCTAGCCGTGCAACCATGCAGCTATCGCCGCAGGTATACTGGCAACAACTGTTTGAGATTGGTGCGCTCACAGAATATTTTGCCCCACTACATCAAGCTTGGGCTAATACTCAGATACGTGAAACGGTACAGACTGCGCTATATTTCGCAGGGCAAATGCAATTGAATCTATCACAGCGCTGGGCACTATTAATGAGTAGCCTTAATTCATTTTTATTTACCTCAGAACATACAAATGAAAACGTGAATAAAGCAGCCAATATAAAAGGTATCAATGATATAGGCAACGCCGCTAAGGTACCAAAGGCACACACTCAATTTTCGACTCTCTTCGCTCAGCAAGCCACAAAGCTAAGCACAATAAGCCATTTAAGCGCGGCTGAAAAAATTGACCTCATACAAATTTGCGGCGCTCATAAAGAGCCTGATAAGTTATCGCAGCTATTAGTGACCAGCCACGTGTTGCAATTGGCAACACAGCACCGTCAGATGATGATAGCATTGAATAGCTTTCATGCCATTAACATGCAGGATATTGACTCAGCACTAACAGGCCCTGCGATTGGTACGGCATTACGACAAGCCAGAATTGAGCACTTACAAGCACGAAACCAATGTTAAGAAAATTTAAAAAGATGCAGCAGCGCGCTATTATTGACTCAATTCCTATGCAGCGTATAGGTCGACCTGACGAGATTGCCCATCATGTGTTGTACCTCGTACAGGCCAATTATGTTACTGCTGAGATTATTACTGTTGATGGTGGTCGCAGCCTGACATTGGCTGATGGTCATATTTGATAGAAAAGTAGAGCATCATAAAAAATATCTTGATTACTACCTATCTTTTACTTGAAAAATTAAAAAATTCAGGTATCATTGTCCGTCTAGCGTTAGGGCCCATAGCTCAGTTGGTTAGAGCAGAGGACTCATAATCCTTTGGTCGTAGGTTCAAGTCCTACTGGGCCCACCAAATTCAAACCCTTATAAGCATTGGCTTGTAAGGGTTTTTTATTGCCTAGAATTTAATAGAAAACAATCATTGAGCTGTGCTGAAAAACAGGTAAAAGTAAACTTGCTAAACTAATAGATTGGGTAGCAGTAAAAAAGGTTGCCAACACTATATGTAATATAGCGTTAGCAACCTTTTTTCATTTAGTATTTTACTTAGATAACGTGCCTAATATTAGAATTTGTTATATCTAATTTCTAACATTAGAAAGAAGTACGGCGATAATTACGATATTCAGGTAACCAAAAATTCGCTTTTAATCGACGTTGTAAATTCTCCGCTGTGATAGGTAGCGCTAGCTTATCTTGAGCCGCTTGCAATGCCACTGCATACGCTATTTTTTCACTGATCTCTCTGATAACTTTAATCGGCGGTAGGATGGCACCAGGTGCTTTTTCGTATTCCATTGATACATCTGCAAGGGCTTGGCTTGCCGCCATGAGCATATTATCGCTGATACCCGTCGCCCGTGCTGCTAAAACACCCAGACCAATCCCGGGGAAAATATAGCTGTTATTACACTGAGAAACCTCGAAAGGCTGACCTTCAAAAGTGGTATGAGGAAAAGGGCTACCTGTTGCAACAATTGCCTTACCCTTGCTCCAATTAGTCACTTCTTGCGGTGTCGCTTCCACACGAGACGTTGGGTTTGAAAGTGGTAATACAATAGGATGCTCAGTATTAACACACAAGGATTCGATCACCTCTTGGGTGAACAGACCTTTTTGCCCACTGACACCAAACAATACGGTTATTTTTGCTTGTTTAACCACTTGCGCTAAACCGAGTTTCTTACTTTTATCCCAGCTTGCAATAGCGGATTCTTTTTGTACTAACGGTTCTTGGAATTTTTGTAGCTCCGTCATGTTATCAGTAAGCAGGCCATAGCGGTCAACCATAAATACTTGGCTGCGAGCCTGCGCCTCCGTTAACCCTTCACGCTGCATTTGGCGAATAATATGCTCAGCAATACCGCAACCAGCAGACCCTGCGCCTAAAAATGCTATTTTTTGTTGGCTAAGCTTCTGACCCTTATTTAAGCACGCTGCAATCAAGGTACCGACTGAAACCGCAGCAGTACCCTGAATGTCATCATTGAAGCAGCATAATTGGTCACGATATTTATTCAATAATGGTGTCGCATTCTCTTGGGCAAAATCTTCAAATTGTAATAATGCCTCAGGCCAACGACGTTTAACGGCTTGAATAAATAAGTCGACAAACTCATTATACTCGTCACCAGAAATGCGTGGGTTTCTCCAGCCCATGTACATAGGATCGTCAAGTAGCTGTTGATTATTGGTACCAACATCCAACAAAATTGGTAGGCAATAAGCTGGGCTAATACCACCACAAGCGGTGTACAAAGCCAATTTACCAATGGGAATACCCATACCACCAATACCTTGATCCCCTAGACCTAATATACGTTCGCCGTCAGTGACAACGATTACCTTCACGTTTTGCTTGGTGGCATTTTGCAGCATGTCATCGATTTTATGGCGCTCAGGATATGAGATAAACAAACCCCGTTTACGGCGATAAATTTGCGAGAATTTTTCACATGCTTGACCTACAGTTGGCGTATAAATGAGCGGCATGACTTCCTCAATATGCTGCTCAATCAGATGGTGAAATAAGGTTTCATTGGTATCTTGGATGTTACGCAAGTAAATATGCTTATCCATATCATTAGTGAATGAGCGCAGTTGATGATAAGCGCGTAGTGATTGCTCTTCAATTGTCTCAATGTTATGAGGTAATAGCCCAGTTAAATTAAAGCTATCACGCTCTTCTGATGAAAAAGCACTGCCTTTATTTAGTAAAGGAGTCTCTAAAAGAGCGGGGCCTGCAACGGGAATATATAAAGGACGCTTGTTTGACATAATGTAATCTTCTTATTAAAGGCATATGAGTGAAAGCCATACTGAGTGAAAGCTATGCTAGTGCTGCATTATACATAGCATCTACTAGTATTTAACAATAGATAACAAAATCATTTTGAATGAACATGGCTCTAAAGGTGATGGCATGGATACATTGACCTAGAAATATAGATATACTTAGCTTTTACCTTAAATTTTTATAAAAAAGGGTTTTTTATTATTGGGTGTTTTCTATGAGATTTCATACAATCGAAGCCGCTACCTTTATTGATGTCACTATTGACGGCGGTATTGATAGAAATCTTTGTTAAGCAGATAAGTAATCTGCCAATATGACTTTTATTATCACTACGATATTTTTCAATTATTCAACGTATCACTATCAATACGACCATCAACCAAATTAATCGTTCGATCGCAAGATGCTGACAAGCGTGGATCATGGGTGACCAGCAATACCGCGCAATCACGTTCCTGATTGACTTTGCGGAACAGCTCAAACACTTCTCCAGCCGTCACGGTATCCAGATTACCTGTAGGTTCATCAGCCAATAGCAATGCCGGTTCGGTTATCAAGGCACGTGCAATGGCAACACGCTGTTGCTGACCACCTGATAGCTCGTTAGGTTTACTGTCAGCAAAGCGCTCTAACCCAACCGCTGCCAGTAGCTCGCGCGCTTTTTGGATAGTAAGCTTATTTGGACGACCCCTTGTCAATGTTAGCGGCATTAAGATATTGTCTAATGCACTAAACGCTTGAATCAGATGATGAAATTGAAAGACAAAGCCAATACTACTGCCACGCAAAGCGGTGCGACCAGCATCATTCATAGCGCTGGTTGCTTGACCCAATAGATATAGCTCACCGCTGGTTGGCTGATCTAGTAACCCTAGTACATTTAGCAAAGTACTTTTACCTGAACCAGAAGGACCAATCAGGGCAGCAAAGTCGTTATTGCTGATGGTTAAGTCAATACCGTGCAGCACCTCAATCTCATTAGGTTGACCGATATTATAAGACTTTTTTAGTGCCTCTAAACGCAGAACTTCGTGAGATTGACTGGACATAGGAGTTGACGTCTTATTAAAAGGATTGGCAGAAACATTGTTAAAGTCATTATTAAAAGTGTCGCTAGAATCATGATTAGACATAACGAATAGCCACCACTGGATCAAGTGCTGCTGCGCGCCGCGCTGGAATAGCGGCTGCTATAACACCAGTTAGCGTTGCTAACGACATAGTCACTAAGATCAGGTTTATCGATATGGGAATTGTAAATATGTCGGGCCCAAAAGTATTAAAAGACCAGACCAATATATAGCTGACACCACTACCGACAATAGAGCCTAACAAGCCAAATATAGCCCCTTGAATTAAGAATATTCGTAGGATTTGCTGACGAGTTGCACCCATGGCTCGTAAGATACCAATCTCGCGCGTACGCTGAACCACACTGACCGATAGCACACTGGCAATACCAAAAGCCACCGAGATCGCCACAAAAACAACAATCATATTGCTAGATAAACTTTGAGCGGTGAGACCACTCAGCAGTTGGGCATTGGTTTCAATCCAGCTTTCTGCTTGCAATGAGGTCAAACGACCCACTTGTGCAGCGATTTCCTCCGCCTCAAAGATATCTTCAACCGTCAAATCAATGACTGTGATACCGCCCGGTAGGTTGAGTAATGACTGCGCTTGTTTTAGGTCTAGATAAACGTAGCGCGCATCAAGCTCTCGTACGCCGAGCTCAAATATACCAGCGATATTGACTACAGCGCTGTTGCTACTAATGTTGCTACTAAGGTTGTTACTCAAATTATTACTGGGACTACTATCTTGACCCGTATCCAAACGTAATTTGCTGCCGACCTCTACACCCAAATCTTTAGCCAGTTCACTACCAATCAATACATTATCTGCGCCCACTCGCAGCTCACCACTGATTAAGTATTCATCAAGTGGAATAATATTCTGATAGCGCGCCAAGTCAGTACCTACTAGTATTACCGACTCTAATGCCTCACCACGCCGGACGAACCCAGGCCCAGACACGTTTGGCGATACGGCAGTTAACAAGGGCAGTTGATCTAGCGTATCAGTGATTTGCTGCCAATTATTAATAGAACGTAGCCGCTGTGGACGCTTGTCTTCTTGTATCAGTTGCAGCGTATCATCAGCATACGGCGCTATTAGGTTGACTTCATCTGGCGCTACTAAGCGAATATGTGCCTGACTGCCAAGGGTGCTTTCAATAAGGTTGGTCTGTAATCCTTGGATGAGTGCCGTAATAAATATAATAACGGCAACACCTATTGCCACTCCCAGAGTAATCATCAACGACTGTATGCGTCCCTCGCGTAAAAAACTGATGGCAATAGTGGCATCAATCCATAGTCTACCGAAAAAAGCCGTCAATTGACTGTCTCCGCTGCTTGGCTCTTATCCTTTACCGCCCTCATCTTATCAGCATTAGGAGCGGTAAAAGGTGCTGCTTGAAGCGCGGTTCTCACTCTTTTTCCATCAGCCAGTGAGACTGTCGCATCAACCAATATCTCATCACCTGCGCTCAGTCCTGAGAGCACCTCTGATGCTGACAGTCCGCGTAACCCTAATTTCACTGCTTGACGTTGTGTTTTACCATCACGCAATAATAATACTTCGGCGCTGTCTTCTTCAACATTGGCTAGTGCATCATTCGGAATGACTAAGGCTTTTGCGCGTTGATCCGTTTCGATATTCACTGATACTGTCATGTCTTGACGCAAAAAATCAGGTACAGGATCGACGGACAATCTCACCTCTACCGTACCGCGTTGCGGATCTATACTTGGTGCAATGAAACTAATACGTACGGGGAACGGTTTATCCGGATAGGCATCAGCAATAGCGACAGCTGGTTGCTGCAAAGCCAATCGAGATAAATTACGTTCATCAAGCGGTACTCTTATTTCAGTTTTACCATCGAGGGCAATAGTAAACAAGCTCTGACCTGGCTGTACCAAATCGCCTACCTCGACATTACGGGTCAGAATAGTGCCTGATACTTTGCTACGTACTTGCGCTTTGTTGAGCTGAGCCTGCAATGCTGCAATACGAGCACTTAATAAATCTTCTTCAACACCACCAGAGGAGAGTGCATTCGCTCTCAGGCGTGCATTTTCAAGGTTATTTCGTGCTTGGGCTTGGGCTTGAATCGCCTGCTCCATTTCCTCATCAGAGATGGCCGAGATAGTAGCTAATTCGCGCCTACGCTCGACATTACGGTCAGCTTGCGCCATCGCTACTTTGGCATTGGTCAAGTCCACCACTGCTTGTGGACGAGTGCTACTAATCAATTCCGTCAACTCGGCTTCTGCTTGACGCACTTGGGCTGCAACGTCATCGGAGCTTAGTACCAATAATAAATCTCCTGCAGCGACTTGTTCGCCTTCTGCTACCCGTCGCTCTAATACAACACCTGATATTTCGCTACCAATGTCAGTATTTGATACGGCAACGACCCGTCCAGTCGCTACGACCGTCTGCACCAAAGGCATGGCAGATATTCTATAGCTTGGTAATAGTGGTCCTTGCCACCAGCGAAGGGCAAAAAATCCCGCAACAATGATGAGCAGTAGTGCGCTAACAATCAGTTTATAAGGAATAGCGCGCAATGAGTTTCTCCCGTTCAGAACAAATACCTAGTGGTTTACAGTTTCTACTAAATCCGATCGTTATGCGAGTTTACTGCAACATTTTTTAGGTTTAAAATTATTTATTAACTGAAAATCATCCTGTTAGTATGGTTATATTAAAAATATTTGCTTCACTACAATAGTTAAGATGCAAAAAAACCCTTCATGCTATTATTTATATAGCATGAAGGGTTTTTTATTACCGAATAAATCAGTGCGATATCTACAGATTAAAAAGCCAAGTTGATCATCAAATGCCTATCGTAAAGTCAAAATAATAACTAAAGTGCTCAGAATCATACAAACACCAAGCCATCTTCAGTCTGATGCACCTTAATATCGACATCATAAACATCACTTAATTGTGAGCGTGTCATCACTTCACTAGGCGTTCCTTGTGCAACAATTTGTCCACCGTTTAATAGCACCACTTCATCAGTATAGCGATGCGCATGGGTCAAATCATGCAACACAACCAAGATACTTTTGCGCTGCTGTCGTACCAAATTATGCAAATAATGAAGTAAAAAACGCTGATGGCGAATATCGAGGTGATTGGTCGGTTCATCAAACATCATGATTTTAGTGTCTTGCATTAGCGCACGCACGATAGCCAAGCGCTGTTTTTCACCGCCTGATAAGGTTTGCACGCGGGCACTGACCAAACTTGATAACTCAAAATCCTGTAGTAAACGTTGCGCGCGCTCAACATGATTACTATTTGGGCGCTGATACCATGCAAGATTTGGCGAGACCCCTAGCAGCGCATAATCCAATACCGTTAACGGCAGCTCAAAACGCTCATGTTGTCCAACCCAAGCGATATGACCATCATTCATGACCTTGTTGATAGGCTGACCGTAAATCATAATGTGACCATCCGTTTTAAGCGCGGTTCCCGTGTGCTGACCCAAAACCGTATGCAACAACGTGCTTTTACCCGCGCCATTTGGTCCAATAAAGGCGACCAGCTTTTGGCTTGGCACGGTTAGTTTGTCTATCTTTAACAATGTTTTATGGCCATGCGAGATATGAATATCTTGCATCGACAACAGCTCGCCTTCATCACTACTCTTGATATCACTACTATTTATACGACTGTCTCGACTCGCTAATGATGTCTTTGATGTAGCCGTAAAATACGAATGAAACATAAATACTCTCTCCAATTAGCGGCGGCTACTACGCACAAACAGCCAAATAAAGAATGGACCGCCAAGCAACGCTAAAACGATGCCAACAGGCACATCCACTGGATAAGCAACATGCCGCGCCGCGCCATCAATGACGAGTAATAATATCGCCCCAAGCCAGCCAGACCAAATCATGAGACGCATACGTCCGCCGCCAAACAGAATAGCCAGCAGGTTTGGCACCATCATGCCAATAAAACCAATGACGCCTGCTAAAGACACCGCTGCCCCTGTTAATAATGCCGAGGCAATCACGACCAAACAACGAACCACACCTACTTTGATACCCAAGGACTTAGCGGCTGCCTCACCTAACATCAACCCGTCCAACTGGCGACCTAACGGCAATAAAATCGCTAAGCCTAAAACCATAGAAATAATTGAATATCGCAGTGGTACAAAGCCCGCTTCCGCCATACTGCCTGACAGCCAATTGGTCGCGGAGCGCAGCACCATGTCATCAGACATGAATAAAATCAGGCTGACCACCGCAGCACAAAAAGCACTGATGACAAATCCCAATATCAGCAAGCCCATTTGCCCACCACCCAAAAACCGATGACAAGCGAGAATAAACAAGCACACCAATACGCTTCCAGTAAACGCCGCAAGCGGTATCCCAATACCCCCAAACCCCAATGCCAGAACCAAAACAACACCAAGCGCTGCGCCACCTGATGTACCGATTAAACTTGGATCCGCTAAAGGATTCTCAAATAAAGCCTGTAATGCTGCACCACTAACTGACAACGCCATACCAACCAGTAATGCCGTCACCACACGCGGATAACGCAGCTGCCAAATAGTATCGTCAAGATGGCTAGGGCTTGACCATTCGCCAAAGCCAATACCAAGCGCCAACCAAATTAGCAGTAAAGATACGACAGCGGCAGCAATATAGTAGAGGCTAAGTTTGTGTTTTCCAGTTTGTATAGGGATAGAAGCAGAAATCGTATTTGCCATGTGAGATGTCATTTTGTTGAAGATAAGATAAAGTATTTTTGCTTAGGCTATTTTGCTACAGCGTTCAGCTTTTTTAAGACGTCAGGCGAATGCAAGCCGTAACGCAGAAAATCATCAGCTGGCCAAAAGTGTACGCCGCCCTTCTTGCCTGCGTCACTTGCTGCAATCTCTGGACGTTTACTAAATTTACTGACCCCGCCAACCACTGCCTGATTATGATCGGCAATAATAATCACATCGGGCTTGGCGGCCAGCCAGCCTTCACGGGACATAGGTTTTAGCCCTGATACGTTTGCAGCGTTAATCCCACCAGCTCGGCGAATCAACTCGTCGCCTACCGTGCCTTTACCTGCAACGATACGACCATCGTAACTTAATAAATAACGCTTACCCGTCTTTGCCATTGGACTCATCCCTGTATTCCAACGCTTCGCAAGCTGCGACCCTTCAGATTTTTTATCCACGTAACTGCCAATTGTTTTAATACTATTGGCAAAGGTATTTACTTCTTCTTTAGGCGCGACATTGATGGCTTTAACTTTTAAGCCGTTTAAGCGCTGATAAATGCTCACTGGCTGTACCATATAACTGCCGAGCACCAAATCTGGCTTGACCGCCAACACTGACTCGGCAGTGATATTACGATGCATACCCACGGCAGGTACATTCTTTAACGCTGGATTATGATTGGTTGCATCTTTACCAACCAACTTATTGGTCGCTCCTAGTGCCACCACGACGTCTGCAACATCGGGACTCATCGCGACAATACGCTCATAAGCTTGGGCAGAAAGTGAGGGCACGGCAAATGCGCCAATAATAGCCGCAGTGCTGATAGCACGACTCATCAATTTTTTATTTATCACTGAGTGAGTGATTACTGTTTTTGATAATTCAGAAGACATAAGCATTCCTAATTTGCTAACGTAAAAAATGACACTATTAACAGAACCATTAACGTGTATTAAGCATCCCAAATAACTCACACAACAGCTATGACTTATCCGTTATGTGAGTGTCAATATCGCAAAATTTGCTGATTTTTTATGACGGGTTTACACGCTCTCTGCTTCAGCCATTGCAACTGCTGCTAAGGATTCTGCATACGAATGCGCTTCGATGACCGTCGAGACAAGTTGCTGCCATGCTTCAAGCTCAGGTGTGCCTTCAATACGCTGACCAAACACGCTAAAGATACTGACGCCGTGACCATCAAAACCTTCGATACAAGTCACGATACCGTCTTTGGTTGGACGCTTAACGCTCCATACTTGCGCCAATGCTTTGTCTTTTAAATGCAGCGTAAAGTCATTATGGTCTTTGTCTAAAATATTAAACCAATCACCCATACGCTTGAGTGTCTGTACCGTTCCTGTCTGAATCTGTACGAGTCCGCTATTACCGACAAATATCATCATTGGACATTTGGCATCGCGCGCTTGCTCAAAAACCGCTTCGACAGCGCTAATCTCAAGCTGCTGCGTCATCTGTTCTGGTGCTTGACGGTAACTGCTAGCACGATCGATATCGAGGTTTTTTAGTAATGAATGAAACTGATGCACATCTGTCATTGCCTGCCAGCCTTGTTGTAGCTGCGCACTCTCCGCCTCGCCCAGCGCCTTATAAGACCATTCACTGACTGACTCTTGTGCCTCTAACGTCAGCGTCTCATTATTCACCGTTTGCTGCTGCTCCTGAATCATCGCTTGCCAGCGCGCAATAGTCTCAGCGCTTAACTCTCGTAGATACACTTTATCAATCGCGCCGCCTTGCGCGTTATAGAACTGAATACTATAAGAGGGTTTATCCGCGCGGCTGGTATCCGTTACCGCCAGCATATGCTGCCATTGCCACATAAAGAATCGCAAATCTAGACCACCCACATTGAGTGCTAATCCCATCTTTTCGCCAAGCTTAAGATTATGATATGGCGCGGTTTTTTCATGCACGGCCAGCTCGTTTCTGACAATACTTTCCATGTCACCAAAGTTCTCAAATTGCTTTAATACAGCTTTGCACTGATCACCCATATACTGGCTATAAGGAGATGCAAGCATGAGCTCAAACTCGCTGATGCCTAGCGCAGCCGCTCCTTCTGTGGGAAATAGCATCGGTGTTTTTGCTTTTAATGCTTGGTATTGTTGCCACAGCTCAGTATTTTTTTTGGTTAACGATAGCGGTTGACTCATGATGGTCTCCATAAAATGAATAGCAGTAAAAAAGCCAATGATCTTGGCTATGTAGTATTGAGATATGAATATCTTCAGAAAATAGCAGAGACGATGACTATGATTGATATTTGATAAAACCAATGCCTGCTGTACTACAATGCTTGCAATGATGCAGCAAGGATGTATTTATCAAGCAGGCTGTTAGCAATTATCGCTGCTAGTTCATCATTTATAATTTTGTCTCTAGGCTTCGGACGAAATCATTATGGCAACATTTTTTCACTTTGTAAATAATAATAATTATCATTTACATATTGATAATTATTATCGTTTGAAATACTATATCTGGGCTTTGTTACTTAATCTAGTGAATCAAGTAACCAAACCTTTAATAATTAATACTATGAAAAGGTCGCTTTAGATCACTCTTTTTGTAGCAAAAGGTCTTTAAGTAACACGACTTTCTTACTCTCTCTTTTTACGATGGCTGTTTTATTTATGTCAATTTTAGCGTTTAATTTATCGTTGACTCATACGGGACTAAACACCCATCCTTCACCGCTGCGTCGTAGCCCACTAGCCATAAGTGTGGCATTAGCATTGTTTGCATTCACGTCAGTTTCAGCCCAAGCAGCGCCAATTTTTGCAGAGACGAATGGTGATATGCCCGACGATGCAGCCATGCCGAGCACACGTTTAGACCCTATAGTGGTAACGGCGACTCGCTCTGAGCGCGCTTTAAGTGATGCGCCAGTTGCCCTGCAAGTACTCAGTCGCCAGCAGCTCGATGACAACCATGCGCATACTTTAAAAGAAGCGCTAGCCTTGTTGCCCAATGTTTACTTACGTGAAGTCCACGGCAAGACAGGTTACGAAGTCAGCATGCAAGGCTTCACAGGTGATCAAGTATTGGTGTTGATTGATGGTTTACCGATCACAGCCAGCACTGGCTCGACAGTAAACTTGAATCAATATATGAATATGGATATCGAACAAATAGAAGTGGTGCAAGGAGCGGCGTCAGCGCAGTTTGGTAGCGCGGCGATGGGTGGCGTCATTAATATCATCACCAAACCCATTGGCGCGGCAACAGGACATATCACCACCGAGATTGCCAGCAATGGGCAGCAAAATCCATCTGGTAGAAAGCTAGATGCCAATAAGCGCTATGTAGAAGCCAGCGTGGAAGGGGCTTTGGATAAAAACCAGCGCTTTCACGCGCGTCTATCAGGCTCGTATCTGGACAATGATGGTTTAAGCTTAGATCATGAAGCATGGCCCAGATTAAAAGATGCCAGCGAGCAATCACAAGTCAGTGCCCGATTTAGCTACCACCCGGACGGTAAAGGCATATCAGACAATGACGATAGTAACAACGATAGCCGAATGGTCAAAAACGCTCAATATTGGTTAGAGGCCAACCACTATAAAGAAGACGATGTTAGTCGTTTTAATTATTATGTGGCGCCGCGCTATTTGGCACAGCAACGAGATGAGCACATTACTAAGCAGCGCTTTAGTGTTGGTGCGCGCGCTGATATCACGCCGCATGTGGATAATCGCAGCAAAAGTTATCGGTTGTCCGCACAAGCCCTGCATGAAGAATATCAAAGCGAATCCAATACTAAAACACAGCAAACTATCACCAGCGCCCGTGATACAGACATCAGTACCACGCTGGCGCAAGCGCAGCTCGACCTACCTGAGCTATTACTATCCGATAAGCACATTCATCTTATTCAAGTTGGCGGTCAGGTTCAGCAAGACAAGTTAAGCCAAACGAAAAATCAATCCAGCGAGCTTATCAGCGATAACGTTAGCCGTGATGTCGGCGAGCTATATATACAAGATGATTGGCTGATTGGTGATAACTGGGAGGTGTTGAGCGGTATTCGCTATCAAAACGATGAAGACTTTGGTGGCCATATGGCGCCAAAGGTATCACTCAAATACAACCATTTGGATGCAAGCGGTCGCGACCATGTCTTTCGTAGCAGTATTGGCGGTGGTTATCGCGTGCCCAACCTAAAAGAACGCTACTACGTCTTTGACCATAGCAATTTGGGTTATAAAGTCATGGGTAATCCCGACTTGCAGCCTGAAACCTCAACCAGTTACCAAATCGGCTATCAAGGTCAGCTGAGCGATAGTGTCAATTTGACGGTTAATGGTTTTTATAACGAGATAGATGATCTGATTCAGACCGATGAAGACAATGCGAGCTTTGAAGGCAATATCGCCATTTATAAATATATGAACGTCGATAGTGCCAAAACCTATGGCGGCGATATTGGCCTTGACTGGCAAGTGGACGAGCGCGCCAAACTACAAGCCAGCTACGCTTACCTCAAGACGCATAACAATGTCACCGATACCGAGCTGACCTATAAGCCCAATCACAAAGCGATGCTGGCACTAGATTATCAAATCAATGACAAATTACAGCTGATCCCGCGCCTCAATTATGAATCCAAACAGCTGATTAGTACCAGCGAGCAAGCGTATTCACCCTCTTGGTGGACACTCGATAGCAAGCTCAATTATGACGCCACTGCAAACTTGAGCTTGTATGCAGCGATTAATAATATCTTTGATGTGCAGCGTGATGTCACCGATACCAGTGACTACCGTCCCATTGATAATCGCGAGTGGTTACTTGGCGCCAGCTACCATTGGTAAGCCTTTGATTCACAATCATTCTAAAGCAAGTGTATTTGTACCGCTATTTTTACCCTTATTTTGTACCCTCTATCTGAAACCACAACCTTCAAGGAAGCTGATATGACCCCCATTTCCCCAGCAATTCACACCAAGCCGACCAAATTGGCATTACTGTTTAGTGGCAGTATTTTAGCACTCAGCATGACTGGCTGCGGTGGTGGCGGTGATGGCACCAGTAGTGACAGTGACAGTAACGGTAATGGCGGCACTACCCCGCCTGTGAGCAGTGCCAGCTTTAGCGAAACGGCTACTTGGCAAGTCACCAATCTAGCGCCTAATACTGCGACCTGTTATGACTTTGATACCAAAGTTGAAAGCTCGTGTGCTGAAGATAAATGGGATATCAAGTTTGATAACCAAGCGCGTTCGGTTAAGCTTTGGTCAAATAGCGGTGATTCTGGCGCAGGTTTGGGCGGCGTTTTTGGTTTGATCGATTGGTCAGATCTGAGCCGTTATAGCAATGCAACTCAAGACCCTGATACCAAACGTGATATTACCATGCACTACAATGAAGACCGTAGTGGCGGTATATTTGATGCACAGCCGTGGTTTGAATACAATTTAAAAGGCAACCATCAGCTATATCCGAACAATCGCGTCTATCTTGTCACCACAGATAATAGCAGCGCCATGACAGACAGCAGCGTCCAGCAGCCTATTTATGCCATGCAGATTACCAATTATTATAATGATACTGGTGCCTCTGGCCACCCTACTCTGCGCTGGATTGATACTGCGCTACCGAATAAGGTACAGACGAAAACCATCGATGCCTCAAACAATGATAATTGGGTCTATTTTGATTTAGCTACAGGAAAAAGTAGCAGCGATAAAAACAGCAGTTGGCAGATTGGCTTTAAGCGTAATGATGTGATTTTAAATGGTGGGGATTCGGGCAGTGGTAAAACTGGCGGTTATCTTGCCGCCACACCAGCCGGATATTATGATGCGCAAGGTAAACCGATTACCAGTCAATTTACCAGCGATGGTAGCGCGGCTACTTTAGCCGACCTTACCAACACCGCTGTATATGATAAACCGCTGAGTGCTAGAAGCTGGGTTATTGACAGTAAAGGCTCAGATCTCAATCCTGCTTATACCGGCAGTTTCCCGAACTTAGACTTTGGCTGGTATACCTACAATGGCATGACCCATCAACTAAATGCCAAAGCGGTTGACAGCGCTCAAGGCGCGCTCATTAGATCTGCTGAAGGCAATAGCTATGCACGCGTGCGTTTGGATAAAATCAACTATCCTGATAGCTCAGCCACGACTGCGACCTCATGGGAATTTAAAATAGACATTCAGCCTGCTCCTTAACACTCTACTGTTCGACTTTAGCTCGCCCAACTCATTTTTGTAAGCTATCAGACCTTACAAAAATAGGTTGGGCGATAACGTTTATACACAGTCTAAGAGTCACCACTGCCAATTATTACAAGAAAAATATTAGTCATTCGATAACACCTGTCCTTTTATGATTGTAAATAAATTAACCTATGGTATATTATCGTAATAAAAATATAGGTGATATTAATAATCATTAACATTTGCATGTTTTATGCTTATTAACTATTACATTTCCATCTTGCCCTTAATCAGCAGCCAATCAATCATTTATTAATTAAAAAATTTTACTGAACAATTATTTGAATTTTGGCTTGGACGACATTTTATGGCTCAACCACTTACTCAGTACGATTTCGATAAAACACCGCTCGACATGGCTGACAAAGCCCAGTTTATGAGTCATGTCAATGAAGAGCATCAAGATGAACTCGCGATGTTTATCAATGCCTTTACTAACACGGCAGTGAGTGAGCACGAGATCGCCTCGATAGCAGAGCTGTATACTGATGGGATATTAATGGATGTCACAACCGCCCATCATGACGACGATACCTTAACAAACAGCAGCAAGCTCAGCCGTCAATATTTTATTGATTTTACAGTTCCTATTAGTGACTCTATGACGCTACAGGAGCAATATATAACGCTATTGCAAACCTCTGCCAATAAGCTTGGCAAGCGCACGATCAAGCTTCAAGAACAGCGTTTTACGGTCATTAATGGCTATTATGCCAGCCCCAATATGTATCGACTGCTGGTAACCGCACCTGATAGTACGCCACTCTCTCATCCGGGCTACGCGTATTTGTTTGAGCTGGATGCGAACGTTCTATCTGCTACAAAACACCAGCCCAAAGATAGCGACAAACCTTTGCAGCGCTACTATACCTTGCGAAAAGCATGGCGAGATTCGAGCAGCTCGTCTGTCCAAGCGTGGATAGACGTTTATATTCATGGCGATACGGCAGGAGGCAGTTGGGCGCGCGCACTTAACTGTGGCAGTCAAATCAAAACAGTACGTGAATATCCAGAGAAAATAGAACATCTCAGCACTGGTCAGTGCTTACTCATCTGTGATGAAACCTCTTTGCCTACGGTGGCCAATCTATTGGAAAACTGGCAGAATCCATTGCCGCCCCTCGTCATTGCCATCACTAATGATCCAGACGATATCCGTTACTTACACACCCTCACACTCAGTAATCAACTACGCCATAATACGCATTTTTTGCAAGATAATGTGTGCCAGCTGGTTAATACCCCAACAACTGATATTACTGAACAAATAATGGCATTATTAAATACACAATTTGCGCGACTGCCTGTCAATATTGACAAAGTATGGGGCGCGCTGGAAGCAGCGGATATCAAATCATTGCGACAGCAACTAAAGGCAAATCTTGGATTATCACGTCAGGATATGGTCATTAAAGTCTACTGGCGTGCGCAATAATCATTATGTTTTTTGTAAATGGTATTTTCTATAAACAGCAAGCATTTAATAAATAATAGGCATTTAGCCACTTACTAACCACTTGTGCTGACTTCTAAATTGAGCTAATAACAATCGTTGCTGCTGGTGTAGCGCGACTAATCAACGTAGTGTAATTAATCAACTTTAGACGACTTACTTTTTTTCCTAACAAAAACGTACACTTAACACGATAAAAATATATTGAGATTTAATCCAGTAATATATTGTAATGAAAATGATTATCATTATAATAAGCATTTAATCTATGTGCTGGAAATATTCATGCAACTGTCTCGCTTATACTCTGCTTTATTTCGCCCTACTCTATTGAATATGTCTCGCCATCCCTTGTCATTAAAATCACTGTGCTCATCTTGTCTGTCCACATCGGTAATACTACTGGGTGCAAGCCAAATCGCGTGGGCACAAGCAGATTTAAGTGCTGACGCTCAATCCGATACCCCAAGCGTGGTACTCGATGAGATTGTCGTGACCAGTAGTGCTGATGCATCAGCCGATGGGTTGCCAGATGCCTATGAAGGTGGTCAAGTAGCGACAGGAAGCCGTGTCGGAATCTTGGGCAATCAAGACATCATGGACACGCCGTTCTCCACTACCTCATATACCAATGAGTATATCGGCAATCAACAAGCCCAAAGTGTGGGCGACCTGCTCAAAAAAGACCCGACTGTTCGTGTCGCTAGAGGCTTTGGCAACTTTCAAGAAGCGTACTTTATGCGCGGCTTTGTCACAACCTCTGATGACACCATGTATAACGGTCTATACGGCATATTGCCAAGGCAGTATATCGCAACGGAATTGTTCGAGCGTGTCGAGGTTCAGCGCGGGGCATCTGCCATGCTCAATGGCGCAGCGCCCAGTGGTGGCAATGCCGGTGGTACGATTAACCTATTACCTAAGCGCGCCAGTAATGACCCACTACGTCAACTAACGCTTGGTTATGGTCAAGGTGATCAAGGCAAAGTTGCCGTAGACGTCAGTGATCGCTTTGGTACTGATGATGCGTTTGGCATTCGCTTTAATGCTGCTTATCAAGATGGCGACAGCGCGATTGATGATGAATCTTCAACACTGGGTCTGGCAGCGTTAGGACTAGATTATAGAGGCGATCAGTATCGATTATCAGCTGATTTGGGCTGGCAAGACAACAAACTCAAAGAGACCCGCCCTAGTGTCACACTTGCTGGTGTTTCTAGAGTACCAAAAGCACCAGACGGCTCAAAAAATTGGGCGCAGCCTTGGACGTATTCAGATGAAGAAGATGTATTCGGTACCATTCGAGGAGAATATGATTTTACTGATAATATTACCGCTTATGGTGCTTACGGTGTGCGAAGTGGTGAGGAAGAAAACTCACTGGCCAATCTAACCGTCAACAATGTTGATGGTGCAGGTACGTTTTATCGCTTTGATAACTCTAGAAAAGATTTGGTACAAAGTGCTGAGCTCGGTCTGCGTGGTAAATGGCAAACAGGTGAAGTGGCTCATAATTGGGTACTAGCAGCGGATCTCTATGACCAAGAAGAAAAGGGGGCTTTCGCCTATGATTTTGGTAATCAACCCGCAACCAATTTATATCGCCCTATTGACTACGCTGAGGTACCTTTTACAAGCACAGCAATCTTCGGTGGTAACTTAGATGATCCAAAATTGACCAACGAGAAGCAATTCCAAAGCTTTGCGCTAGCCGATACCATATCATTGTTCGATGACAAACTAAAAACTACTTTAGGCGTGCGTCATCAGAGTTTAAAAACCACCAGCTATGATCCTAACACTCAGGCTAAAACGGCTGATTACGATAAAAGCGAGTGGACACCAAGCGTTGGAATTGTCTATCAACCAAGCATGGACTGGTCTGTTTATGGTAACTATATCGAAAGCCTAGCGCCAGGCGCAAGGGCACCTCTGACTAATAATGGTGGTGCTGTCACCAATGGCGGTCAAAATTTAGACCCTTATGTGAGTGAGCAAACTGAGGTTGGTGTTAAGTATGACAATGGTCTGATTGGCAGTAGTTTGGCGATATTCCGCACTGATGAGCCGCGTGCTTATATCAATGACTCAAACACGTTTACCGCTGCTGGAGAAAATCGACATCAAGGGGTGGAATTGACTGTATTTGGTAGCCCGAACGAAAACATGCGCTTCAATGCTGGTGTTACTTACTTAAAGGCTGAGCAAAAAGACACGGGCGATGTGACGTTCGACGGCAACCGAGTCATCGGACTGCCCACGCTACAAAGCAACGTCAATCTAGAATATGATATTGCGGCAGTTGAAGGAATGACGGTGACCGGTGATATCATTCACACAGGCGCACGTTATGCCGATGCCGCCAACAGCTTAAAAGTTGATGGTTATACCACATTAGATCTAGGTGCTCGCTACAAAACCATGTTCGCTGGACAAGACGTGACGCTAAAAGGAGTAGTTACTAATATTACTGGTGAAGACTATTGGCAATCAGTGGGTGGTTATGCGGGTGCTGGTTATTTAAATGCCGGTGAGCCTACTGCCCTAAAAGTATCAGCGACTTTCGACTTTTAAGACATGCAGATTAAACCACGTTTATAAGACTTAGATAAAAGGGATTAGGCACAACCTACTCCCTTTTATGCCATCAAAAATACGCAAAAAACCATTCTATTATTGAGCCATTATGTCCTCTCACGCCACTGTTTCTTTATATCAAATGATTTGGGCACACTATCGCCTGCCCTTTCTTAAAGTTATTTTCCTTAATTTGGTGAATGCGGCGGTCAGTGTGGGCATCATTGCCTATATCAATCACACCTTTATCAGTCAGCCTGTTTTTAATACCTTATCGTGGGCAAGTTTGGGTCAATTTTCAGCTTTGGTGGTGCTGCTGTTAGTCACGACCTTCGCATCACAATATGCACTGACTCGTTTAGGGCATCAGTTCGTCTACGAGCTTAGAACCAAGCTGGTCAAACAAATCATCGACACCAAAGTTCCGCAAATAGACCATTTGGGTAGCGCACGGTTGCTCGCCAGCTTATCCTCAGATATTCAATCAATTACCGTCGCCTTTGTGCGTATGCCAGAGCTGGTGCAAGGTGTTATTTTATCGGTTGGTGTCGCCCTTTATTTAGGCTGGTTGTCGCTGCCATTATTATTGATTGTCATGTTTTGGATTGCGATGACGATTTGGATAAGCACCATTTTAGTGAAGCATGTCTATACTCATTTAAGAGAGCTCAGAGAGATCAATGATCTTTTATATGAGGACTATCAATCCATTATAGATGGTCGCAAAGAGCTGGCGCTTAATCAACACCGCGCTGAAAAACTCTATAAAAATAATTTCTTACATCATGCCAAGTCTTATCAAAATCGAGTGATTAAATCGGATACCTATCATTTATCCGCCGTGAATTGGTCGAATATTATGATGTTCGCAGCCATTGGTGTGGTGTTTGCCGTGTCAAATTATCTTGCTATTCCAATGGGTATTGCCACCACTTTTTCTTTAACCATTCTATTCATGCAATCACCCATCCTCCATGCCGTTGGTGCGTATCCGACCTTACAAACGGCACAAGTGGCGCTGGATAAAATACAATCGTTGGAATTGGCGGAGTACCAACCAACCTTTACGACAGATATTGTGGTCAACAACTGGCAGTCCATATCCTTCAATGATATTGGCTATCTTTATGCAAGTAACGATACCACTGCAAATGAGCTAGCGGTCAAAGAAAATGAGCATGCTAGCGATATCCTAAAATCAGTTAATCTCACCTTAAAACGTGGCGATGTGGTGTTTTTAATCGGGGCGAATGGTAGCGGTAAATCTACGCTTGCCAAGATTATTACAGGCATTTTTACCCCTAGCATAGGTGCTGTAAAAATAGATAGCCAGCTCGTTAACTCAAAAAACAACGCCGATTATCGACAGCTTTTTTCTGCCATTTTTAGCGATCAGCATCTTTTTAAACAGCTGATTGGTAGAGAGGGACAGCAACCCGATGAAGCGCTCGTAAATACATGGCTGCATAAATTGAATCTACAAGATAAAGTCAGCGTAACTGATAACCAATTATCGACAGACAAGCTCTCACAAGGACAACGCAAGCGCTTGGCCATGCTCATTGCCGTGGCTGAACAAAAAAACATACTGCTACTCGATGAATGGGCGGCTGACCAAGATCCTGCCTTTCGCCGAGTGTTTTACCAAACACTGATACCTGAACTCAAAGCCTTGGGTAAAACGCTGTTTATCATCAGTCATGATGATGGTTACTTTGAGCATGCAGATCGATTATTATTGATGAAAGAAGGCAGACTTATTGAGTTAAATGCTGAAGAGCGGCAACGTGCTAGTGCCGATGCCATTGCTATGTTGGAGTGAATACTGGCTTAGTAAAAAGTGAATGGCGAACAATAAAAAATCGGGGCATCTTTTAGAAAGTTGCCCCGATTTTATTTAGATAAGAATGACTTTTTGAATGGCTCTTTTATTTTATTTAATTTTAAAATAATAGTTTCTGTAAAAACCCAACCCGTGAAATGACTAAGAAATCTAGTAATCCGATAGCAATAATCGCGATGATGGCGGTCGGGAATATGATTGCCACTGCTAACAAAGGAATGGCAAACGGCCACCATATAGAAAAACTGAGACCACGCGCTGGTGGATTCAGTCCAACCTTTTCACTGGCATGACGTGGACGGCGTTGCCACCACATGATGTAACCGCTCACACAAATAGCAATAACCGATAAGCAAAATAGGACATTGACCAATACGCTCCACCATCCAAGCGTCCCCATATGAATAGCAATGCCTGCCGCCATAAATTTACCAAAAGCATTGTAATCATCAAAGCGGATATCTGCCAAAATATTGCCCGAATAACGATCGATATGTACCGTACGATCAGCCATTGGATTTTTCATATCATAGCTCATTGAGTCTTGGCTAATCGTCCAGACACCCGTATTACCCTGTGGCAGATTTAATTGGTAACGTCCGACAATACCAATCTCACGAGCAAATCGATCTACGGTATCGATCATAATCGGTATATTGGACGCGATACCATCCTTGCCAGCGACCGTGCCAGATGCTGGCATTGGTGTCAACTCAAGCACCCAAGGCACATCTTTGGTACTACCCGTATTTAGTGCATCACCATGCGTGGGTGCTGTGACTGGTGTTGCTCCATGAACGTGCGGCGTGGCTTCAGCGTTATTCATATCCATACCAACATGATGTTGACTGTGATCAATAGAAAGCGGCATTGGCGCAACGCCCCATTTGCCCGCAGGAAACTGACTCCAAGCCTGTACCATACGCTCGCCCCAGATGCCTGCCCATGCCATTCCTGAAATACAGAAAAACAGTAGCAACACAGATATCCAACTGCCCAATGTCGCATGAATGGTACGTATGAATGAGCGTTTTTTCTTATTATTTACAGCATCATTGGGTATAAGCATGGCTTTGAGTGATTTGCGTTTTTGCCACCACAGATACCAACCCGTTAGAATCATTAAAATCGTCAATGAGGCAGTGGTTTCTTGGATATAATCACCGACTTTGCCCAATAGTAAATCAGCATGAATATCATTAAAGGTATAGTACAGACCACTATTAGTCGGCGTGCTTTTAACGATATCAGCCGTATAAGGATTCACCGCCACCATATTCTCATGACTGGCTGACTTAACTTGAAACAAGGCAACGGTGTCCGTATCACGAGGCGCGATATATTTCACCAGCGTGCTGTTAGGTAAAGTGTTCAACGCGTTTTTAGCTTGCGTAGAAATAGGTGCCGTCACCACTGAATCTGGGGTGGTAATGGTGAGGCGATCATCATCACGACCTGCTATGTTAGACATCAACAGCATGCCAAGTGCGCTGCAAGCTAGGATAATTAGGAAAGGTGCTATAAACATTCCCGCATAAAAATGCCAACGCCATACCGTAAAATAGCGTTGAGTATTGGTTGATTGACTTGTGTGTTTGCTCATAAAGATGACCTTTAACAATCTTTGGTTGCTCAATGAACGACCTAGACCTATCAATAATAGTAATGAATCCTGTCTGCCGGTTGATCTAAAAGTTGATTCCAAATAGACGGCTGCATCATACGAGGAAACCGATTTAAACACCATCGTTTATAGCCAAAAATTATCGTCATATTAGGGCGTTTCTTCAATTTTCATGTTTGCATCATAGTCATCTTAATGGCTAAAAATGAGGCTACTTCACTCGACATCTTACTAAGAACGCTTTGTTTGTAAATTTTTAATGATAATGATAATCATTAATGTTATAATTCCTTTTCTCTCGCTTTCGGTATTTGATAACTTACAAGGAAATATGATGCGTTTTATCTCAACGTCTACATCCATTCGTCAAAAACGTTTAACTCTCGCCGTGCAACTGGGATTGGCAATGGGTTTGAGCCATGCAGCTTATGCTGAGACAATGCCGAATAACATCGAAAACAGTGTTGAGAACGATGTTGATAATGATGTTAATAATAATGAGACCGTGACACCATCGACCACCTTGGATACCATTACTGTCTATGCCGACAACTACCGCAGTACGGGCACCAAAACAGCGTTAGATCCTAATGATGCACCCATGAGCTATACGAGAATCGATCAAGCACTATTGCAAAAACGTCAAGCAGACAGCGTCAATGCAGCGTTACGTTATGAGCCAGGGGTGAGTACTGAGAGTCGCGGTACGGTGTCCATCTTTGATGAATACAATATTCGCGGTTTTAAAACTTACTCCAATTTTTACGATGGATTAAGACTGCCCTACGATGGGGCTTGGAATCTGATGCCGCAAGTCGATATCTACGCAACAGAAGCAGTCGAAGTGGTCAAAGGGCCAGCATCCTCACTCTATGGCTATGCATCTCCAGGTGGCATGGTCAATCAAGTCGCCAAAACCCCAAAAAGCACTCAAGCATCTGAGGTACAGTTGCGAGTGGGTAATCAAAACCTAAAAGAAGTGGCGGTCGATACGACAGAACCTATCTCAGACACGCTCAATTATCGACTGGTGGCGTTAAAACGACAAAAAGACGGGCAGATGCAGACCACAGAAGAAGAGCGCACACTGATCAATCCGTCACTGGAATGGCAACCGACAAAAGATGTGTCCGTTCTTGCCAATCTGTTTTATCAAGATGATCCAGAAATGGTGCCCTCCACCCCACTGCCTGCCGTTGGCACTGTCTACAATGCCAGCTATAGCAAATTGGGCAGTGACGCCTATGCCGGCGATGAGTGGAATCACTTCAGCAAAGAAGTATTTATGCCAAGTGTTACCATAAACTGGGATATCAATGATACGCTCACCTTTAAACATATCACGCGCTATACCGACGCCGACGCGCAGCAGCGTAATATGTACAACAGCGGGTTTGTAAGCGGTAGTGATAAGATACTAAATCGCGTGGCCTACACCACCGATGAGAGCATGAGCAACTGGACCACGGACAACCAGCTTGCTTATAAACTTAATACTGCTAATACTTCACATAACCTACTGTTTGGCGTTGAGTATCAAAAGACAGACAGTAGCGCCACTTATTATGATGCTGGCGCAGATGGCACGCCAAATCTTGACTTATCCAATCCAGATTTTTCGCAAATCAATGCCGATACCTTGCCTTTAGAGGCTTATCGTCAAAATGAAGACATTGAACAAAGCCAACTTGGTTTTTATGTACAAGATGAAATGAAATGGCAAGATTTGATAGTAGTAGCAGGCTTACGTCATGATAACTTTGATAGTATCACTAAGCAGACAAAGGCTTCTGAAGGTGCCATCTATAGTGATCAAACCATTGACAATGATGCCTCAAAAACCAGTGGTCGTCTCGCAGCTATCTATGACTTTGATAATGGTCTATCTCCTTATGCAAGCTACTCGCAGTCGTTTCAGCCAGTGGTCGGTAGTAACTTTATTACCAATGCGCCATTTAAGCCAACGACTGCCGATCAGCTAGAGGCTGGTGTCAAATATCTCTCTGCCAATCGCGCCACACAAGGAACATTAGCAGTATTTGATATCACTCAAAAAAACGTCGTGGTGGCTGACGAAATTAACTATAGAAGTCAAACACAAACGGGTGAAATCACCTCCAAAGGCTTTGAAGTCTCAGGCAGCCACATGCTCAACGACTGGGTAGATGTCGCGGCAAGCTACAGCTATACCGATGCTGAAATTACAGAAGATGAATTCAACCCTGATGTGGTTGGCAATACCCCTGCGCAAACGGCTAAGCACAAGGCAACATTGTGGACAGATTATTATGCTTCAGACAAGCTCAGTCTCAATGCTGGCGTACGCTATGAAGGCGGTATGCAACTTGACAAACAGAACTCAGACGAATTACCAAGCGTGACTTTGGTAGATATTGGCGGTAATTATCAAATCAATCCGATGCTCACTGTCGGCGCGAGTATCAACAATCTCTTTGATAAGACCTATGTCGGCGCTTGTTATGATATTAACAATTGCTGGATGGGACCTGAGCGCCAAATGTCCGTCAGCCTAAAAGCCAATTTTTAGGCAATGTAGAACTTACCATTACTAGAGAATATCAATCTTATAGAGTGGTCTCATCTCAAATGATGACCTAAACTATCAAATAGTTAAATGAAGGAAAGTATTAATATGGCAAAACCTACCCCAAGAATGCTAGATGTAATTGGCAGTAAATACCTCACGCCACATATGTGCCGTGTCACGCTTGGCGGTGCTGGACTGACTGATTTTCCGGCAGATCAAGAAAGCGCGTACATTAAGCTGATATTCCCTCAAGGCGATGAGGCTCGACCATTGATGCGCACCTATACCGTCAGCGTTCAACGTGATGACGAAATAGATGTCGATTTTGCGTTGCATGAGACAGAAGGCCCTGCTTCAGCATGGGCACGTAACGCCCAAGTGGGCGAGCAAATATTGGTAGGCGGCCCTGGACCGAAGAAGCTGATTAACAATGAGGCTGATTGGTTTTTATTGATCGGTGATATGACAGCGCTGCCGGCGATTACCGTCAATCTTGCCCAGCTACCTGCTGACGCACGCGGCTATGCAGTCCTTGAGATTACCAATGAAGCAGATAAGCAACTACTCAAGAAGCCAGACAACCTTGACATTCATTGGGTGATAAACACGCATCCAAATGCAGAAACTAGCCCATTACTTGATCGCGTTAAAACGCTTACGTGGCTAGCAGGACAACCTGCTGTTTGGGCAGCTTGCGAGTTCCATAGTATGCGCGCCCTACGCCATTACTTTAAGGTAGATCGCCCAATACCAAAAACGCATTTGTACATATCTAGCTATTGGAAAGTCGATAGTACAGAAGACCAGCATAAAATTGTCAAACGAGAGGATGCCCAAAGTATAGAATGATAAGCAATGACGTTTTGTATTTTTGAACTATTTTGAAAGCGGTTTAAATAATGATTGATAAATTTTGCGTTACTAATCATTACCCCACTGCTTATATATTTTTGTTGGCTAAATAAAAGTATAGTGACAAAATATAGTGACATTGTAGAATATGAGCAGCTGGTGAGCTGCTCATAAAATGTGATCACTACCCTTACAACCCTATCACTTGCATTAAATGCCCTGTCTTGAGATACACTGTAGCTCCTTCAGATCCTGCCTGTATTTGCGCATGCTCACCTGCTGGCAGACGTATCCAGCCGCCGCGCTGATAAACTTGACCCTCATCTATCAACTCACCTGCTAATACCAGTATTTCTGCACCGCCACAGACTGCCTCATTAAACAGTAACTCGCCTGCCTTGATACGCTGCAAACTCACTTGCTCATTATCACCTGAGAATAGAGGACAAACATCACGGCTGCCCTGCTGTTGCCAATGAGCCTTATCTTTAGTATCGATAGCCACATAATGAGGTTCATCAGCTGGCATTTGACGTAGCTTGACGAAAATCACTGCGCCTTCATCACTATAGGGCTTGTGTCCTGAGGTCGGTGGATTGCGCAAATACCAACCTGCTGGGTAATGTTTGTCATCTGCAGAAAAAGTACCTAACAATACTAAAATCTCTTCACCACCCGGATGTAGATGATGCGGAAAATAAGAATTGGGCGCATAGCGTACAAGGCTAGTGGCACGTGCTTTTTCTGCACCCACACGGTCAAGCATCACGCGCTCTACCCTATTTTGTGGTGACTTAATCCACTGGTGTTGCTCAGGTGTAAGGGCAGCGCGGCGAGTAAAGTCTGCATGAATAAGCATAAGCCATGTCCAAAAATAGTATGATGAGATGATCCTTTAGCAAACGTCAGATATGATTATTGAACGTTATCGACAGCTAAAGGCGCAATGATTGCACCTCGCTATTATAAACCTTACCGAGTTTTCAACGTACTAAAATCACAGGAGATAGCGTGCTGGCGATAATTTCTGTCGTGGTACTACCAAGAAATAATTGTTGCAATTTCGAATGTCCATAAGCACCCACCACCATGATATCAATGTTGTTTTCTACCTGAAACCTTAACAAGCCGTCAACGGCATCGGAGGCAGATAAATGATGTGCCGCTACGCTAAAACCTGCGTCCTCCAATTGTGCCGCTACGGCGCTTAAGCTTTGTTTTGACGCGTCATTATGATTGCCTATCATGACGATATGACCTTGCAATCCTTTTAATACAGGACTTCTTGCAACCATCCATGCTGCTTTAATAGCCGTTTTGCTACCATCAAAAGCTATCATATATGAGCTAGGCTCTTTGAACGTCTCTGAGCAAATCAATATAGGAACGTCAGATGCACGGGCAACGGTTTCGATTTGGCTACCGATATTAATACGGCTGCTTTTGTGATCTTCACCTCGGCGTCCCATGACGATGGCACGATTTTCTGCTTTAAAATGCTCAATGGCAGGTAACAGCTTGCCGCGACGTTGATAGATACGAATATCGACCTGAGTAAAGTTACCTTGAATATGGCTTTTTGCGTCTTGTACCAAAGCATTGCTATAACTGTTCACTACCTTCGCTCTTTGCTCGTCTAACTGTGTCAATTCCTCCAATAAAAACTGGCGGCTATTGACTCCTATTGCGCCTGACAAATCGCGTCTGGTCGAGGCTGGAACCTCACTCACATGCAACAACGCTACGGGTAAATTTAACTTACTGGCATACCATGCTGCATAGTCACAAACCGATTCAGTCACTGCCGAGCCGTCTATACAGGCTAAAATGTGCTGTGATGTTGTCATATTCCGTCCTTAAATTTAACGATTTCATCCTATACAGCTTTCTATACCCACTATAAATATGGTCACCGAAAAACATAGTTACCAAAGTACATAGTTACCAAAGTACATAGTTACCAAAGTACATGGTTACCAAAGTACATGGTTACCAAAGTACATGGTTACCAAAAAACATAACGGCAGAAAAAGCGTATCCATTGCCTTGATAATAACCAATTTAAACGGCTTCAGCCAGCGATGTGTGCCCACTTCTACCATAATTAAAAAAAGTCTTGTCATCGTCTAACAACATGCCGTAGCGAATTTTGCTACAATGGTTTTTTAGCATTTATGATTTAAGTATCCTTATCTAGGTGATGGAATTATGGCAAAAAATGCCCTACAGGCTCAGTTATTAAAAGCGGGATTGGTGGATAGCAAAAAAGCCAAGAAAATCAGCAAGCAGACTCAGCATGCCAAGCGTACTGGTGACTCAGAAAGCATGGAAGCGAAAAAAGCGTTGGCAGAAGCCCAAGCAAAAAAACTAGAGAAAGATCAAAAGCTCAATCAAGAAAAGCAACGTATTTTAGAAGAGAAGATGCTCAAGGCTAATATCGTCCAAATGATTAAGCAGCATCAGATTGCCGATACCAATGGCGATGTTAATTATCAATTTGTCGATAATGCTAAGGTCAAAAAAATCTTTGTCACTCAAAAACTATATGACCAAATCGTCGCCGGTCATGTGGTGATTGCACGCTTAGAAGAAGGCTATGCCCTACTTCCTCGTCCGTTGGCAGATCGCATCGATGCAAAAATGGAGGGCTTCATGGTCGTGTCTAACGATACATCAGAAGAAGTACTGGCAGAAGATGATCCTTATGCCGCCTATGTGATTCCAGATGATTTGATGTGGTAACCGCTTAATTTCATCATACTTATGATATAAGCCAAAAGCCTTTCATGGACTATCCCAGTCTATGAAGGGCTTTTTATTGTACGAAAAGCGACCACCTTTAACCCAGCATTGCTGCTTTGGTTGAAAAACGTAACGATGCTCTGGAACAGTAGCATGCTTGAGGCTACGAACTTGAACAACCACTCAATAACAACTACAATGCGGTTTATTAACCTACTGAGCGGTAATATTTTGTCTAATTTTGAGTAATCACTCAAAATAAACACTTTATTCATGCTTACTGCCTGACAATAGTAGTCATTGCCAGATATTTCATTGATTAGACTTGCCAAGCTCTTTTGCACTCACTTTTAACGCTTATTAAGAATAAATAACTTATGCCAAAACATCTCCCTCTTTCACTGTTATTGCTTCGACTGGGTATTTTCATTGTTTTTTTAGTCTGGACTTTAGATAAGCTGATTAATCCTGATCATGCCGCAGGCGTCTTTTCTAGTTTTTATGGTTTTGAAAGTATAGGCGACACCGTGTTTTATGTCATTGGCGCGGCTCAATTCATCCTCATTCTGTTATTTGTCACAGGATTCTTCAAAACTTGGACTTACGGCATTATCTTGCTACTTCATGCGATTTCAACGTTCTCAACCTTTGGCTTATATAGTTAGTTCAAAATAAAAGTGTTATGACTAGGACAAATATCATAAAACAATTTGGATAAGTCATTTTGCATCCA
>NZ_CAJHBN010000023.1:0-28821 GCF_904846655.1 Psychrobacter sp. NC44
ACATAGACTAAATTATGTATTGCATTATATACGATCTATTACTCCGTATTGTGCATTATTGTTATGGGGGTATAATAATCTGCCGTTGGACCAGTTTTTACCGTATGTGGTTGCCAGCTTATCCGGTAAACGCCGTGCCGCTATTGGCTCTGATGAAGGGTTTTGCCTAGCACGCATCGGTTACAGCCAAGAAGAAGCGGACATGCTAAGTGTTGCAGCTGCTGACTTTTCAGGTTTTATGATTCGCCAAAAACAACGCGGCTGGGCGGTCGAAAGCCAAGCCATCTCGTTTTTTCAACAAGTTGACTTACTGATTCCTGAGACCAGCTTTGTGTTCTTATGGATTGATGGGTCAGGTTACGCCCTCATCATCGATGGCGAGCCTTTGACTAATAGCCGCGCCTTTGTTGAGATGGTATGGGCATTGAAAACGTCGGGCTTAAGATTTCTTAGTTAATTCAACCAAACCACTTGATATACTATTAAATATCAATATGACACGCTGCCATACTGACCCGTGCGCTTATATCAAACCAAGCGCACTTCTTTCAATCTCTCACATCTGCTTTATTTTCAATATCTTTTTTTCTCTCAACTTCTGCTATAGCCGATTTAATACGATTTGTATACAAGGATAAGGTATTACAAATTGCCCTTAGGCTTTACGCATTATTAAGATGTGATATTCAAATAAATTATGAAATAAAAAAAAGACGCTGTAAATAGCGTCTTTTTTGTTTGTTGCTAGGGCGTGTCCTCATTTCAAAAATGGTGATAAAAATGATTTAAATTGCCGTCAAACGAGGAAAATATCGCAGATAATATCGCAGATAATATCGGGATATTAACCAGCTATTTAACGATGTTTGGCAAAATTTAGCCATTTTTAGCCCGTTTAGATATGATCAATTGAATTGAGAACACGCCCTAGAACTACATTTATATATTACGCACCACAATTGATGGTATACGTGAATACATAATTAAGGATATGCCATTAGATATCAACTCGACGGCTAACAGTATGCCAAGAATATACGTCGCTGACTGCGGATAACTGGTAAATATCATGATAGCCAATATAATCGAGAGCAGCCCTGAGAGTAATATTGGGACAAAAGCCACTGTCCGACGTAGACCGAAAGCAACAACAACTCTGACTATACCTGTTGCCATAAATAAAATAGCAATGACCATGGTCAAGGTTAATATGCCTTGCAACGGATCTTGTAATAATTCAATACCAATCAATACACCAAGTACACCGCCGATGGCCGCCAGCACTTTTCCAGTGGTACTATGTGCTCGGAACAAGGCAATAAACTGTAAAATACCCACTAAAAGGAAGATAAAACCTGCTAACTGCTCAGCGGCCAAAGTGGCGCTAAGAGGATTAAAAAATGCAAAGATACCGCCAAGAATACTGATAATACCAACCACCAGCCACAGTGTACGATTCATAAGACGACCTTATTTTACATTTAATAGAAAATAAATTATATCGCAAACCTTACCTTGTGTTGTATAACGGTAGTAATATCTTCGAGTAGTCCTGTTAATATCAGAGTGTGGGCATTGATTTGTGGTCACAAGCCTGCTAACTGATTGTTCCACTGTTGCCGCGTCATGTTATAAAGTACATGCTCAGCCAGCCGATGGTTAGGGTCAAGGGCTGGATGATAGAAGTTGGCTCGGGTATTCATCATGCCAAGGCGCTCCATAACCAATTGCGAGCGCTTATTAATAACCGCTGTGAATGACACAACCTCATCGAGCGACAGCTCAGTAAAAGCGAAATTCAGCGCCGCACGTGCTGCCTCTGTAGCATAGCCCTGTCCCCAATAATCTTTATGTAGTCGCCATGCAATCTCGACAGCAGGGGCAAAAGACATCTCTGCGTGGGTATCATTCAAGCCAACAAAGCCAACAAAACCAATAAAAGCCCCATGCTCTTTTGATCTATCTTTTAAACTGACGGCCCAAAGCCCCCAGCCTTGATTAGCAATAAGCTGCTGGCATTTACTAGCGATGATGTCACTTACTTTAGGTGTTAATAACTTGGGGAAATACTTCATTACCTCAGGATCAGCATTTATTTCAGCAAAAACAGCAAAGTCACTTGCTTGCCATTGCCTGAGGTAAAGACGTTCTGTTTCTATCACATTTATCATTTTTATCACTTATGGATTGACACTGTTAATACTATTTATCCAGCCAGCCTTTTTGCTTGGCATGAGCAAGTTGCTCAGGAGTATCGATATCATAGCTCAGTTGATTATTAACAACGGTACTTATCTGACTGGGCGGCAAACCTCTAATTAAATAACGCAGCCCTTTATCGCCTACCAGCAATGCTTGCCACTCTCTGAGTAAATCACAATCAATCGTTAAAGGTAGTCCGATAATATTTTGCTTTAATGCAGTGACAGCAGACGTTTCATTTAAATTCATATTATTTAAATGCTGCCAGCTACTATATTCACTTGCTACCACTGACTCCTTACCTGCCAGCAGTCCCATTAAATGCTGCTCATCGAGTAAAACTTGATCAACACCCATGATTAATACACGCTCGATTAATGAGCTTGTCAACTGCGTGACTGCCTCAATAGCCAAATCCAAACTATACGCCATACCTATTTCAGGCGTAGAATTTACGACCATTTGAATCATAGAGTACTGAAAAGCCAATTCATTCATCGCACTGGCTATTGATGGCTGATTATCAGGAATGACTATAATAATTGCTTGCGGTTTTGTAGAAAGTGCGAGTTTGGTCATGAAGCAAATTAAGGGTTCGCCATCTTTACACAGTAACTGTTTTGCTTGACCTAAACGCAGGCTCAGTCCACTGGCCAAAATAATGACCGCATGGTTTGGTGGCTTTGATAGATTTATTGGCTTTAGTTGCGTAGATGCTAAAATAGATGCGTCGCGGCTCATGATAAATTTATCGCGGCACGAGCACTTGTTGCAGTCGTCTCTATAGAATCAATATGCGTAGAAAATAGCGTTGTAAAGTTAGTATTTGACAGATGAGTGTCTGAGTTTTCTGCTAGCGGCAGCTGATTATGCACGACCGCATTGACTTGTGCCATGATACCCAGTGCTAAGGCTTCAGGTCCATCTCCGCCCAGCTTATAGCCAATCGGATAATGCAGCTTATTGATACCTAGGTTTAAACTGTCAGGATTTGTAAGCCTTGTACTAATTTCTTCGATTAAGCGCTCGGTACGGTAGCGCGGTCCTAGTTGTCCAAGATATTTATAGTGATTAGCATGCTCTAATAATACGCCAAGGCGAGCACGGTCTTGGCTGAGACTATGCGACATCAAAGCAACGGCAGCATTTTTACTTAGTTTTAGTAAAGTATCACTATCATCTAACGCCAGTACCATCACTCTATCTGCCTGAGGAAAACGCCGCTGCGTGGCATATTGCGCTCGACTGTCTACCACTGTCACATGCCAATCTTGCAGCTTTGCCATCGTAACTAGCGGCATCACATCATTGCCAGCACCACAAATCAGCAAGCGTATCTGTGGTTGTAGGCGCTGAATCAGCCATTCTGTGGCTAAATCATCACTGTCATCTTTTACGATGACGTACTCAGCATTTTTATGGAGAATTTTATATTCGGATAAACTTTCAACTGCATGGATAACTGTGCTTGAAGCATTAGATACCACTTTATCTGAATTATTAGCGTCGATAGCGGTGAGTTTTCCTGACTTGATATAATTATCTAGATTAAGACGCACACCAATTTGAAGTTCAGAGTTTGGATTATTTTGGTTGTTAAAATGGATTGTAGAGCGAATTAAAGTTGCTACCGTTACTGGCTGCTGAGACTGACGAACCTGACTGATGACATTTAACAAAGACATTGCCGTTGCCAGCCTTTCAAACAACACGTGTACGCGCCCATTACAGCCTAATCCAAAATTTAACTCGTCCAAATCAATATCTTGTTCATCGTATTTATTATCTGTGCCCTTATTATCACTGCCTCTATCAAAGTCAAAACCCTCTTCTGATACGCTCGCTCGCACATTACCATTTTCAGCATATTCGATGTCGTCACCCGTTTGGTAAACTTGCACGTTTGCACCATCACGTGTGAGCCAAAAAGCACGTTTGATAATATGCGGCTCCAAGCAGCCACCGCTAATCATTCCGACCGAACGACCATCTTCACAGATAAGCATCATTGCGCCTGCGCGGCGATAGGCTGACCCTTCTGTACGCACGACGGTTGCTAGTACCGCGTCAACCTGTTGTTGCTGAGCCTCGCGTGCCAGCTTAAGAATATCAGCAATTTGATTCATAATGTCTCTTATATACTATCTATCATTTATATCTATATACGGTCTATATCCATCCTAGTCCACTTATAAAACCCGCTAACGACTACAATTAGCGGGTTTATATTGTCCATCTATTTGACTAAAAACCTACTCTGGTAGTTCATAAAGTAATTTGTCGAGGGTAATAGGAAAGTCATAAACTCGTACACCCACGGCGTTGTAAACGGCATTAGCAATAGCAGCGGCAGCACCTGCAATCGCCGTTTCCCCAATACCTTTTATATGCATTGGATTGGTATACGGATCGTCCTCTTCTACCAAGATAACATCAAGCTGAGGAACATCCGCATTGACTGGGACATGGTATTCTGCAAGATTATGATTACATAGCCGACCGTCATGCTTATCGTGAATCACCTGCTCCATCAATGCAGAACCAATACCAAATATCATACCGCCGTAGCACTGTGAGGTCGCGGTTTTGTAATTGAGGATACGCCCTGCTGCAAAGGCACCAGTCATACGTTTGATGCGTATTTCACCAGTCACTCGATGTACAGCGACCTCGGCAAAATTGGCACCAAATGACGCTTGGCGATGACTTTTGGCATTTTTACCCGGTGCAATTTGACCTTTGGCACTGACTTTTTGGTCATCATATTGAGCGACGATATCGGCTAATGAATGAGTCTGGAAATTACTAAAGTCATATTCTTTCGATTCAGTTAGTGAGATTCCCGTTATTTCACCTAATTTGTCTTTTAAATCAGCGACTTTATCTACGATATTATCGCCCAAACCTGCTACTTTTTCTTTTCCTGCTTCTATAACGGTTTCTACAAAGTTAGCCTCATGCTCACCTACCTGCTTAATTTGACCGTTATCCAACTGAATGGTGTCAGGGTATAGACCGACTTTTTCTGCGATCATCTCACGTAGCTGCTGACAAGCAAGGTAAATACTACTGCCTGAACTGGCAGCGCCCATACTGCCCCCTGAACCAACCGCAGGTGGCAAACTGGTATCACCAAGCTTCATTTCAATATGATCTATTGGTAGTCCTAATAAATCTGCAGCAACCTGAGTAAATACTGTATAAGAACCTGTACCGATATCGGTCATGTCTGTCTCAATCACAGCTTTGACGCCTAGTGCTTTTGAGTTATCTATTTGCAGGGTCGCCCGTGCTTCTGATGGCGCTAAGCTGTTGCCGCGAGCTGCCGCTGCCATACCCATACCCATCCACCAATCACCTTCTAAGCGACTGGCAGGCTTAGCATTGCGTTGATTCCAGCCAAACTGTTCAGCTGCTTGATCGATACAAGCGATGAGCTTACGCGTGGAAAACGGGACACCTTTACTAGGATCTTGCTCAGGCTCATTACGACGGCGCAGCTCGACAGGGTCTAGGTTGAGTTGCTCTGCCAATTCATCCATCGCACACTCAAGGGCAATCTGCCCCACTGCTTCACCGGGGGCACGCATTGAGCCTGACAATACTTGGTTTATATCTACTTGCTGATAATTAACTCGGCGATTGTCACCTCGATACAAATAATGCGTAGAGAGCGCTGCTGGCTCAAAAAAGGTCTCTTCTGGCAAATTACTAGAGACCGTCTCATGAATCATAGTGTCAATAATACCGTCTTCACTACAGCCAATAGCAATGCGTTGACGCGTGTTTGAGCGTCTAATCGTTGCCTCCATTACTTGCGGACGTGTCATAGTGATTAACACGGGACGACCCAATTCTTTTGCGGCGAGTGCGGCGGCTATCGATTCTGGAGAAATCCCCAGCTTGCTACCAAAACCCCCACCGACATAACGAGCGATTAATTGTACATTTTCTGGATCCAAATCTAACGCATCAACGATTTGCTTTTTGCATGAGGCAAGCATTTGATTAGAGGAGTACATAATCAGCTTCTCACCTTCCCAGTGAGCAAGCGTTGCATGTGGCTCCATCGCTGCGCTGTTTTGACTTGGCGTATGATAAAAGCGATCAAGGGTTACTGCAGCATTTGCGAGGCTTTGTTCTGGATTACCCTTTTCTGAGTTTTTATCCGAACCTTTTTTTTCATTAACGTCATGAGCATTTGGCAGCTCTGTCGTAAAGTTCAATGCCGCTTGATTAGTTTCATCCTCATAAGTCACTTTGAGTGCTTTTGCGCCTTCTGTCGCCGCCTCAAACGTCTCAGCGATGACGACCGCGATCGGCTGACCATGATAAAAGATTTCACTAACGCCTTGCTTAGGTGATTTGGTTGCACCGCCCTGTTGTGCATTGCGCAAAAAATGCTCAGGATCAGTAACTACTTTAATAATATTGGGAATACCCTCTAAAGAGCTGCTATCAATTTGCTTAACGCGTCCTTTGGCAATCGTTGCGCTCACCAAGACACCATAGGCTTGATTGTCTAAATAAATCTCTGCCGTATAAGGTGCTTGACCGCTGACCTTGAGTGATCCCTCAACTCGGTTGATGGGTTTGCCCACCAACTTGCTCGCTGTTTTGTCAAAAAGTGATTCAACTGGCGCATTCATCATCATCTTTTTGGTCGGTTCTGCTGGCAATATTGAATCCAATAACGACATGATTATGCTCCCTTGCCCGCTAATGCGCGTTGAATAACTTGTTTGAGTAGACGACGAGTCAGCGGTATTTTGAAATCATTTTGACCACTACCTTTAGCCTCTTTTAATAATAAGTCCGCTGCTTGTTTGATCACATCATTATTACCATCAGTGCCCGTTAGTAATGCCTCAACGGCTTCGTTGCGCCATGGCTCAGTACCAATACCGCCGAATGCTAGGCGCACTGTGTCCAAACGCCCATTATCAGTCACGTCTATGATCGCGGCACAGGAGACTAAGGCAAAAGCATAGGACGCGCGATCACGCACTTTGTCATAAGTGTGGATACCGCTGACAGGCGCTGGCAACACCACATGAGTGATAAGCTCACCAGACTCTAAAACGTTTTCGATATGTGGCGTGTCTTTTGGCAAACAATAAAAGTCTTTAATCGCGATTTTACGCGTTGAACCATCCGTTTTTAACGTCTCAACAGTGGCATCTAATGAGCGCATCGCGACGGCCATATCAGATGGATGTTGAGCAATACAGGAATCGCTAGTACCCAAAATTGCCAACGTACGATTTTCGCCACGTATCGCTGGGCAACCAGAACCTGGCTTGCGTTTATTGCAGGCGCTGTCTGTCTGATAAAAATAATAACAACGCGTACGCTGTAATAGATTACCGCCCGTCGTCGCTCTATTACGCAACTGCCCCGTCGCACCTGCCAAAATCGCCCGTGATAGCACTGGGTAATTGGCAATAACCTCAGGATGCGCCGCCAAATCACTATTGGTCACTAGCGTACCGATACGTAAGCCGCCGTCTGTAGTCGTCTCGACTTGTGCTAACGCCAAACGAGTGATATCGACCAGCTTAACTGGCGTTTCAATCTCTAACTTCATTAAATCTAAAAGGTTGGTACCCCCTGCGATAAATGAGGCGTCTTTTACACTAGCAGATTGGGCTGCTTGCTCTGGCGCGGTAGCACGGCTATACTCGAAACGTTTCATGAGCGATCTCCTAACCTGCTAGTTGCCGTCTTATTCTTCATAGATTGACTACCTAGCTGCGCTTCACTAGGTGATAGTGACCAAATACCCGTCACCTCTGATTTTTGTACTGCGTCAGTTTTAGATGAACCCTTCATTTCATTTTCTAGTACTTGTGAAATGGCCTTAATAATATTGGGATAAGCAGAACAGCGGCAAATATTGCCACTCATACGCTCAGCGATTTCTTGAACCAGCAACCCATCAGGATTTTGCAAATCTGTAGTGACATGACTGGGCCAGTTTTGTTTAATCTCATCGATCAGCGCTGTTGCTGAACAAATTTGCCCAGGGGTACAGTAACCACATTGAAACGCATCATTATCTTTAAAGGCTTGTTGCAACGCTGACAAAGATTCGGGCATGCCAATACCTTCAATCGTGGTAATCTCATCACCATCGTGCATAACTGCCAAGGTCAAACAGGCATTGATCCGACGCCCATTGATAAGTATGGTACAAGCGCCGCACTGACCATGGTCACAGCCTTTTTTAGGTCCCGTAATTTTGAGGTGCTGACGACAGACATCGAGTAAGGTCGTGCGTGAATCAAGATTGTCGAGCTGATAATCTTGCTTATTAATGGTTAAGTTCAAGGTAGACATGCTGGCTTCTCGCTGGCAGATAATCAAAAAAAATAGGGTTAAACGCTCCTTAAAAGTCGCGCCAATCGATTTATTATGACTTATTAGAAATGTCGATTTGTTTTCACTTTGTAGTTATTACAGTGTAGTTTTTAATCTATGAAAACTTTACTTCCCACTATTCTATCTCGCTTATTCACTATCAATTTTATAAATGAAACTCAAAAACTCATTTTATTAGCAAAAAAAAATAGCGCTATAAACAGGTCGTTTATAACACTATTTGAGTTCAATATAGTCAGTTAAAAATACCAGTCGGGCATTACGCTTTAGTAATTATGCTCGCTTCACTCAATCGAGATTTTGGCAAATCGGCATTAAAATCGTCTTCGCTACGATAACCAAGTGAGATAACGGCAACGGCTGTGTAGCCTTTGCTACGTAGCTCAAATTCTTCATCGAGTGCCTTTAGATCAGCACCTTCCATCGGTACAGCATCAATGCCTAAAGTAGCAGCACCCAGCAACAATGCACCCATATTTAGATACACTTGCTCGACCAGCCAATGCGGCTCGTCTTTTTGCTCATAACGACGAATGTCCAAAAACATTTTGCGCACTTGATGCATTTGCTCTTTGAATTTTGGTTCTGCGAAGCGACCATCCACCTCTTCTTTATCCAATACTTCATGCAAAAATTCATCATCAGCATAGATACGACTACAGAAAATGATGACGTGGGAGGCTTGCTCTACCTTTGCCGTGTTGAAATCAAACATCCCTTGTGTACCTTGTGCGATACGTGCCTTGCCAGCCTCATCATCAGCGATTACAAAATGCCAAGGCTGAATATTAGTGCTTGATGGGCTAAGTCGCAGGATATCCTTTAAACTTTGAAAGTCTGCTGCTGATATTTTTTTATTGGTATCAAACTCTTTGGTGCTGTAACGCCAGTTCATGGCTTCAGTGATATTTTTCATTTATGACTCCAAGATTTTTAGTACCGCCACTTTAAGCAAAAACCCGTTTGATGACCGTTACAGATTGGTTAAGTAGTCACCTATTTTGTTATTACGTTACTGATGATTCAGTGCATCGCTGAGTTATTTGAGCCGCCATTTGAACAGTTATTTAAGCAGATACTTATTAGACGGACACTCATTAAACAGTAACTTAGACGATATTGTAATCGTTCCCTCATTCTCTTAGCATTAGTTAATTAGTATTGATAATGAGCATTGATTTATAAGGCGGTCGACCACAGACAGCTTATATAAAAAATAAATACTGAATTAGGCAGATAGATATGGAACATTCAAAGCAGTTATTCTCAGAGCAGCCACTACGCATCGATATCGTCTCAGACGTTGTTTGTCCTTGGTGCGTCATTGGTTACCGCCAGCTGGCAGAAGCCCTCAAGCAAACCAACACCGAACACGAGATTCACTGGCATCCGTTTGAGCTTAATCCAAATATGCCACGCGAAGGACAAAATATGCGTGAACATATTATGGAGAAATATGGGTCGAGCAAGCAAGAATCTGATGCTAGCCGTGCTCGATTAATGGAAGCGGGTAATGAGGTTGGCTTTACGTTTAACTTTAACGATGACACGCGCATGCACAACACGTTCAACTTGCATCAATTGCTGCACTGGGCAGATCAGCAAGGTCGCATGCATGACTTAAAGCAGGCGTTATTCGTCGCTCATTTTACCAATGGTCGCAATATTTCTGACAATGCCGTGCTTGCTGATATCGCAGCAGAGATTGGACTAGATCGTGATGAGGCACTAGCCGTGTTAGCAGACCAAAGGTTTGCTAAAGAGGTGCGCGCAGAAGAGCAACATTGGCAACAACAAGGCATTCAAAGCGTCCCAGCGGTAATTTTTAATAAGCGTCATCTGGTTAGCGGTGCACAAGGCGTGGAAAATTTCAAGAATATCTTGCAGCAGTTGGCTGACTTGCCAGACTAGCTTCTCTGAAAAATTTTTTTTGGCAAGATTTCGTTTGCTATTCCTAAAAGGATCCCTTATGTCCTCTGATAAATCCCTTCCTATTATCGTGTTTGATGTCAATGAGACGCTACTCGACATTACCACTCTTGAACCATTATTCGCTCGCCTATTTGGCAATAAAATGCTACTAAGAGAATGGTTTGCGCAATTGGTGCTATATTCGCAAACCATGACGTTATCAGGACTTTATACGCCTTTTGGCGAGCTTGGCGTCAGTGCCTTACAGATGACCGCTGATATTTATAACGTTAGGCTGATAGATAGTGATGTCGACGAATTAAAAGAGCGTATGAGCAAAATGCCTGCTCACCCTGATGTAGTTCCAGCATTAACCAAGCTGCGTGAGGCAGGGTTTCGACTGGTGACGTTGACCAACTCAGCAAATAGCGCTTCCCCGACCCCGCTTGAAAAAGCCGGCATCAGCCATTTTTTTGAACAGCACTTTAGTGTTGAGCAGGTAGCAAGATTCAAGCCTGCACCTGAAACCTACCAAATGGTCGCTCACGCATTGTCTATTGACGTATCGGGTTTGTGCCTTGTCGCTTGTCATCTTTGGGATACGATTGGCGCGCAAGCAGTTGGCTGCCGAGGGGCATTTCTCACGCGACCGCACAATGCTTTATTATCAGCGCCAAACGTTCCAGCGCCAGACTTTGTCGCAGCAAATCTAACCACGCTTGCCGAACAGATAATTTTTTCCGCTCAAAAATAATTGCCAATGACAAAAAAAATGCCGCCCTATATAAGGACGGCGTTTTTGGTTTAGCATACTGCTATTTTATAAGGCTAAATCTATAATCACTATTATTAATAATGATTTTTAAAAATGAATAACCGTACGAATACTTTCACCTTTATGCATCAAATCAAACGCTTCGTTAATATCTTCTAATGGCATGGTATGGGTAATGAAATCTTGTAGTGGAATCTCACCAGCCAAATAACGCTCAACATAACCTGGTAATTCACTGCGACCTTTTACGCCGCCAAATGCTGAACCGCGCCAGACGCGACCAGTCACTAATTGGAATGGGCGAGTAGAGATTTCTTGTCCAGCGCCTGCGACCCCGATGATGACCGACTCGCCCCACCCTTTATGGCAGCACTCAAGCGCTGAACGCATGACATCGACGTTACCGATACACTCAAATGAATAATCAACGCCGCCATCGGTCAATTCAACGATGACTTCTTGAATCGGTTTGTCATAATCTTTAGGATTGATACAGTCAGTCGCGCCAAGCTTTTTAGCCAGCTCAAATTTGCTCTCATTGATATCAATAGCAATGATACGACTGGCTTTTGCCATTGCCGCACCGATGACCGCTGATAGACCAATACCGCCGAGACCGAAGATTGCGACCGTCGCACCCTCTTCTACCTTGGCCGTATTCATCACTGCACCCATACCCGTGGTGACACCGCAACCTAATAAGCATACTTCTTCTAGTGGTGCTTCTTTGTTCACTTTCGCTAAAGAAATCTCAGGCAACACGGTATATTCAGAGAAGGTTGAGCAGCCCATATAATGATAAATTGGCTCACCGTCTTTATAAAAACGCGTGGTGCCATCTGGCATTAAGCCTTTACCTTGAGTCTCACGTACTGCTGAGCACAGGTTGGTTTTGCCTGATAGGCACATTTTACATTCGCCACATTCTGCTGTGTATAAAGGAATGACATGATCGCCAACTTGCACACTGGTGACGCCTTCGCCGATTTTCTCAACGATACCGCCACCTTCATGACCTAAAATCGCTGGGAACACACCTTCTGGGTCTTCACCAGATAAAGTAAATGCATCAGTATGACAGACGCCGCTTGCCACGATTTTTACCAATACTTCGCCTTTACGGGGCAGCATCACATCCACTTCTTCGATAGATAGTGGCTCATTTGGACCCCAAGCAATGGCGGCTTTTGATTTAATAAATTTATCTGACATCGTTATCTCTCTTTTTAATTCATTTTATGGGTTATTAAGCGCAGACCTCTATTCAGCTTATCTTGCTTGTTGAATGGAGGCAAGCGGCAGTTGTAGCAGTCTGTAAAGCTTTATACTGACTATTATAGTTTTTTCTATAGCGATAACAATGTGCTATATTTGCAAATATCTTTTACACAGTGGTAATAATCATGCGCTGGGATGGTATTAGCGAATTTGTTTATGTAGCAGATTACGAAAGCTTTACACGCGCGGCAAAAGAATTGGGCATTTCTACCGCGCAGGTCAGTCGACAGATAAGCGCTTTAGAGAAGCGACTGAATATTAAACTGCTGTATCGCACGACGCGTAAGGTATCACTGACTGAAGAAGGTCGCGTGTTTTATCAGCACTGCCGCGGTGTGCTCGATGGCTTGGATGCCGCTGAGCAAGCAGTAAGCAATTTACAATCAAAGCCGCAAGGTAGGATTAAACTGACCGCTCCTGTCACTTATGGCGAGCAGCAATTATTGCCACTGGTCAATGATTTCATGGTGCAATATCGCGATATCGAAGTGACGGCGTTTTTGAGCAATCAAAAAATCGACCTCATTGATGGCGGTTATGATTTGGCGATTCGTATCGGCAAATTAAGTGATTCGACGATGATGGCAAAAAAGCTCAGCCGTCGTACCAATTTCGTCTGTGCCGCGCCTGCTTATCTCGAAAAATACGGCATACCACATTCTTTGAGCGATCTGAGTCAGCATAACTGCTTACTTGGCACACGTGACTATTGGCACTTTATAGAAGATGGCAAAATAGATTCTGGAAAAAACGCTGATAAAGAAAAAAACCTGCGCGTGTCTGGCAGTGTCCAATATAACAGTGGTCACAGTCTAGTTGATGCTGCGTTAAAAGGTCTGGGTATCGTGCAGCTGCCTGACTATTATGTGCAAAAATACTTAGCATCAGGTGAGCTGGTCAGCTTATTGAATAACTATCGAGAGCCTGAAGAAAGTATCTGGGCCATCTATCCACACAACCGTCATTTATCGCCAAAGATTAGACTGCTCGTCGATTATCTAGCAGAGCATTTGGTTTAGCTATGCGTTTTGGCTTAGGCATTCTTTAAGGTGTGTTGTAATGCGAGGCTTTACTATGCGCGGTTTATTACGCACAATGCTACTATCGATGCTACTATCGATGCTACTAAGCACAAGGAATATTATGGTTCACACTAAATATTCGATGTTGTCAGCCATCACGCGCTGAATAAACAATGACAATAAAAGGACTTTTCATGCTTAAGATTCTCTCTATCGCTGCCCTAGCATTAGCCGTATCCTCCTGCGCCAGTGTTGAAAATATTTTAAACGCGCCTGATAAGATGCCATCAACGCCAGCAACGATGACTGCTATCGATGCCGAAAAAGGCTTGGTTACGATGCAAAGCAATCATTCCGTGCAAGATACTGCTGATAAACTGGCGGCAATTATTGAAAGCAAAGGTATGAAAGTATTTGCACGCGTCGATCACCAAAAGAATGCCCAAGGTGTCAATTTAACATTAAGACCGACGCAAGTGATTATGTTTGGTAATCCAAAAGCGGGTACGCCATTGATGAATTGTGAGCAAAGCGTCGCTATCGACTTACCACAAAAAATCCTCATCAGTGAAGATGCTGATAAAAAAGTTTGGTTGTCGTACAATAATCCTGAATATCTCAAAGACCGCCATAATATCGAAGGCTGTGATACCGTCATTGATAATATCTCAAAAGCATTAAATGCGGTCAGCACAGCAGCGGTTGCTAAGTAATACTACACTCAAAAAACACGACCTAAAAAAACAGAAAAGGTGGGTTAGCCAAAACATAACCCACCTTTTTATTTGTTTATGCATTTATTACAAACAATCGGACTGTGCTATTTGTGTATGTAATTCTACTCTTAGCTTCTTTGCACACTCGATAATTTTTCTTCGATCGGCAGGAATTGCACCATACTCAATCGCTGTTTCTCGCATCTGCACAGTGACATCATAATGCGGATAGCTGGCGTTACGGTGAAACAGGCGCGCATCTAATTCAATCAATGCTGCAAAATCATGCAATTCTTGTAATGTATCAGCTAATAGATGACACCACTTATAGCCTTTAAATTCTATTTGCATAAAATCCACATATATCGCCATACATCCTACCTTGCCTATTCATTTTTTGTCCTGAAGCATCAATCAGCTTCAACAATAGGAAACACTCTGTCGTAAACCCAATTAAAGACAAAAGCATATACCAAATAAAATGTCGCCATAGCGATATCCATTTTAAAAGCATCCCACAAACTGATATCCAAGTACCAAGCAATGGCAGGTAAAAACAGCACCAGCAAACCACCTTCAAACAGTGCAGCGTGTAATATTCGTATAGGAACTGTCTTTTTTACATCACCACGTAGTTTAAGCAGGGCATTATCAATAAGATATTATAAAAATAATTCCACACCGTCGCGACGATAGAGCCTGCCAATGCTATTACACCCATTGAATGCAGTTCAAAGCCAAATACCCAACTTGCTAGCGGTGCAAAAATCAATAGACCGATGATTTCAAACCCTAAGGCATGGCGAATACGGTCTTTAGTGCTACGCATGGTTTGTTCCAAATTTATCTATCATTTGTCCGCTCACTATCGCTAATAACTGTCGCTAACAAGTACTGCTAGTTAATAAGTACTGCTGGCTAAATGGACTTATAATAAATCGTGTACATTTTTTTTCAGCTGCTTAAGTACTTTCTGGTATCCATTGTCATTGATTTCAACGGTACTTAAACGTCCATAGCGTAGCTGACGATAATCTTGTCTGATTTGCGTGATTTTTTCTTGAATAACGTCAGGATGATCACTGTCCGTTAATGTACTAGCATTACTTGTCTTAGCTTCATCATTGACATTTGTATCATTGCGACTATCAATAGCACTGGCTAAGCGCTCAAGCCATGCTAGCTGTCCCTCGCTATCGGTACGAGCTAATGATTTATCTTGCTTAGCTATACGCTGTGACAGCTGCATAAGTGGCAAATCTGCTGGATGCCAGTGCTTGCGGCGTCGATACCAGATGATAAATACCAAAATAACCATGACCGTAATAGCACTCGCCGCCAACCAGATAACTTGCTGCATGATAGATTTGATATTGAACCATTTAAGCAATGAGCCAGCTTGCTTATCCTTATCATAGCCAACGACGTCTTTTTGCCAATAATAACTGGCTTGATCTGAGAAACGACGTAAGGTTTGTAGCATTTGATACTGTTGATAGTTAAACTGCGCACCTGCACCATCACCAAACATTGCTGCGCCTTGAGACTGTGTTAGCGCATCCATCCCTTGCTCCACACGCTCAGGAGCAACAAAGGCAGTGGGATCAACACGTACCCAGCCTTGACCTTCTAGCCAAACCTCAGTCCACGCATGCGCATCCTTCTGCCGCACTTCCCAAACATCACCGCCACGACTTAGCTCGCCACCTTGATAGCCTGCCACGACTCGTGCTGGTACGCCAGCTGCGCGCATCATAAAGGTAAAGCTTGAAGCGTAATGCTCACAAAACCCTGCCTTGGTATTAAACAAAAACTCATCAATACGGTTATCATTTAACCGTGGCGGCGATAGTGTATAACGAAAGTCCGTTCGATTGATCCAGCGCTCAATAGCCACCATATAACGCACAGGATCAGAGCCTGACTGCGCAAAAAGCTGCTTAGCCAATGCTCGTGTTTGTGGATTACCCTCACTTGGCAATGCTAGATTTCGACGCCTTGAGTTATCACTGAGTATAGGGTCGATACGCATCGACGAGAACTGTAATACGTTATAGCGCAATTGCTGCGTAATAGGTTGGTTATTTAATAACGTGAAATTTGAGGTAGTACTAATATTTGGTTGATTGGTAAACGGGTAATCAAGTCCAAATAACCAGTTTTGTTGGGTAGGTTCTAAGATAATTTGATAGCTGTTTGGTGCTACTTGCTCGGCTTCAGGAACGGTAGCAAACACGTTTTCAATCCAAGTGGGTCTTTGCGATACCGATTGCCACTGTCGCTGCTGAGGGCTAGGACGCCAAGTCACCCCATCAAAGTCACTAAATACCAAACCGCGCCAATAGAGCTGCTGCTGTGGTGGGCGGTCATTTTTAAACTCTACCCGAAATGCCAGCTCAGTTGATTGTCCCAAATTAGCAAAATCACCAGGTGACATACTGTCGGAGACACCCGTGGTTGCTTGCTGACCTGAGAGCTGAACGGACCATAGCGGTGGTAAACGTGGAAAAAACAAAAACAACACCACCAATAACGGTAGCGCACCAACACCCAGCACACACAAAGTACGCAGACGACCATCACCACGAGCATTGCCATCATCGTTTAATGCAATGAACGCGAGCAACACGATAATCGCACCAATCGCAACTTCTAAAGTCGTAAACAGTCCTTGATCCATCAAAAACAATGCCGCCAGTACAAACAATGATAGGTTTAATACCACATAAGCATCACGCCGTTTATACACCTCCCACAGCTTGCTAATGAGACATAGCACTAAAAACGCCACGCCCATATCCAGTCCAAACGCTGTATTGTAAGTCAGCCATAGACCTGCCAGCCCCAATAAAAAGCCGAGCATTTGCATGCCTTGATAGACACGTTTTAAATGCGCTATTTTTTTGAACTTAGCTTTTATAGACGGTAGCTGTGCGGCGATGCTGACCACCGCAAAACCTATCAACCAAAACGGCAGATGCGCCGCATGAGGTAAAATAACGGTAATTTGAGCAATTAGTACCCAATAATAAGCAGGTAAGGCGAATAGCTTACGAGTCCATTTTGCAGCGCTATCCTGTAGAACACGATCAGTGACGTTTTGACCCAGTGCCAACTGCTCAAAGCTTGTGGGACTTGTTTCAGGAAAACCTATAAATGTGTTTTCAGCTTCCTTTGTAGGGATTTTTTTTGAGTTGGTCCTATTAGTCATTGTGCTTTCGCCAACCTTAGCAAGCACGCTTGTGCAAAACTGTCGCCTTCACCCATTGGTGCAGTAGAATGGGTGTCATTGGGTAAGCGCATATGAAATATCACGCCCAGCTCACCTAATTTCATCGCCCCATACGCCAGTTGTGCCAGTTTTTGCTCATGATGTGCTGCTGGCATATCCGCATAATCCAACGTTTGCTCATGACCGACTGGATCAGCAAAGTGCTTGGTCAACATGCCTTGACCACGTGCTACATGTCCCCACGACACCCGTGCCAGCGACTCGCCTTCAACGTAGTTATCTAGCCGCTCAAAATCATCTTGACCTTGCCGATATTGCCCACCTGTTGGCAAATCCTCCTGACTGGCAACGGCATACTGCGCCTGCCAATCAAACACTTCAGGTTTTGGATAGACCCAAGCAGTACGGGCAAAATAAACATAGGACCATGCCCTCATGATACCTAACGGATAAACCGTTTTTATTTTTAAGCGTGGTAATTCAAACTGCCCATGATTCTGCGTCGGTACTGGCAAGCGAATCACTTGCTCGCCTTGCAGTCGTGTCACCAGTATTGAGTGCTTATTATCAGCGCTATGTTTGATTTTTTTATGGACTTTTTTATCTTTCTTGCTATTAGCCTTGTCATCAGCCTGCTCAAAGCTAAATAACAACTGTCGTCTCGGTTGACGGCTCTCACTGCGCAACTGTAAAGTCACCCAAACAGGCGCGCCCGCTTCTGCCATAGTCACTTCAAGCAAACGTACTTGCAGACCTGAAATGTGCGCAAAGGTTACATGAAAGCTGATAAGCCAGACACTGACCAAATAAAAACATAAACCTAACACCAAGTTATTGCCATAGTTAATGCCAGCGATAAAGGTGATGATTAATAACACTGCATATAGCGTCCCTTCACGGCTAAAAAAGATATAGACGTTACGCAAATTGAGGATAGCACTATCGCTTTTGGGCGCACGCGAGGCAAACCAACGGCTTAATGCTGAAGTGGCTGGTACGGTTAAGGCTTTTGGCAAAAAGCTCATGACTACCCTATCCTTACCATAAAATTGATACTCTCATTCATAATTGGTGATAGCTTTAAAACAAATACGCTATGAAACAACAAACAACTAAAAAATAAGTGCTCAGATAACAGTGATTGAAATAACAACTATTTAAATAACCACCATTTAATTGATAACAGCCACTTCTGCCAATATACGTTGCGCGATTGTCTGCGTCGCCTGCCCACCAGTCACATGCGCTGGGACAAAACGCTGACCGAGACGATGATCTGTGACCGCGGCAAACACCGCTTGGATATCCTCAGGTGTCACTTCCATATACCCCGATACGTACGCATAAGCCTGCGCGGCACGCTGTAGCGACAATACTCCGCGCGGTGATAAGCCATGATACTCGGAGCTTGCTCGTGTCTTTGCGACCAATCGCTGCAGATAATCCAAGACCACATCCGCGACATAAACGTGTTTAACACCTTGCTGTGCTAATAAGACCGCCTCGGTATCAAGCAGCGCATCTAAATTTTTTAGTAGCTCGCGGCGATCCTGACCTTTTAATAGCTCACGCTCTGCGGTAGGCGACGGATAACCAAGCGACAAGCATAGTAAGAATCTATCTAGCTGCGATTCAGGAAGCGGATAGACACCTGCTTGCTGTAGAGGATTTTGGGTTGCAATGACAAAAAACGACTGCGGCAAAGGATAGGTTTGCCCATCTTGGGTGACTTGTCGTTCTTCCATCGCTTCTAGTAACGCGCTTTGCGTCTTAGGGCTAGAGCGATTAATCTCATCAGCGAGTAGCAGCTGAGTAAAAATAGGACCTGCTCGAAACTCAAATTGCTGTTTCTTTTGATCATAAATGCTCATCCCCAAAATATCTGCTGGCAGCATATCATTGGTGAACTGTACACGGCTAAAGCTCAAGCCTAATAATTGCGCCAAGCCTTGCGCCAATGTCGTCTTGCCCATACCCGGCAGATCTTGCAGTAACAAATGTCCACCTGCCAAAATACCACTCAGCGCAAGCTTAACCACTTGCGGCTTATCTAACACAATATGATTTAACTGCGCCATAAGTTGGGCAATTTTTTGCTGATTGTGATGATAATCGGCAGCGCTAAAGGTCGGCTTATGAATCACCTCTGCTGCTGATTGATGTAGTGTTGTAATGGATCTATCGATGGCTGCGTGGGTCATAGTCAATTATTGGCTCATTTCTTATGGGATTAGTGTTTCTAGGGCGTGTTCTTATTTTGAAAGTGGTGATAAAAATGAGATAAATGGCAGCCAAACAAGGAAAATAGCACAGATACCATCAAGATATTAACCAATTTTTTGACATGATTTGGCAAAATTTAACCATCTTTAGCCCATTTAGTCGCTTTCGTTTAGCTTGAGGACACACCATAAACTGGCTATTGCTTTGAGTCATCTTCAATTATCGGCACGGCGGCACGAAGCGTTGACAGATAAGCGATGACATCTGCGCGTTCTTGCGCATCGGGCATCGGGTTTGATAGCATTTTTGAGTCTAGCATGGCTTTTTCTGCATCTGCAATATAAGGGTCGAGCGTTTGCGCATCCCATACCCAACCTGATGTTTTTAGCCCGTCACTATAGGTGTAATCTTCTAGCTCTGCGGCGGGCGCACCGTATATATTCATCAGCTGCGGACCTTTTTTGTTGAGCCCCGCATTCAGCTGATGACATTGACCACAAGCGTCTTGATAAATGATCGCGCCGTTATCAGCATCACCTTCCGTATAGAGCGGCAATGTCACAGCAGCACGATGATCCGGTGGCGTACTTTCTCCGCAAGCGCTGAGCAATAAAACAGCAGCAAATATACTGCTTATTTGATATTTATTAATGATGGGCATTTTCGGCAATCTTTGGTTAAGGAGTGTCAGCTATAGGTGAACAATATAGATAATAAGGTAAGGGTCAAACACATGCAAAGTGGAACCCTCTTCACGTCTAAATAGCTGTTTGTAAAAACATAACGTTATTTATTGGGGCATATCGAGCCAATAAACAACGCTTATAGGACAGTTTGAGTAAAACTTTTGTAATGTATGACGATAAAGAATTTATGAACGATTAAGCCGTGTAGAATATTCCATAAATAGGCACTGTTGATAGTTGCATATCAAACGCACTCTCAATGACTTTAGGTCGCAACTTTTATCGTACTGCTGGGTTCTTCTAAATAATAGCCTTGTAAATAGCGCGCGCCCACGCTCCAAGCAACGGACATGGTTGCCGCATCTTCAATATAAGGCATCAATACGTCCACATTGACTTCATTCGTACGCATAATAAGTGATTTGACAGTTTCTAAATTGTCTGCTGAGTCAATGCCATCCACATAGCTGCGTGCTAAACGCACCATATCTGGCTGCACAAAACTGACAATCTCTATGGATTTAGCAGAAGAACCGAAATTATTGATGCCCATCTGACAGCTGACTTGGCTAAGGGCGGCAAATTGTGTTTTTGCCACTGTGAGATGGTCTGAGACATCTTTTTCGTTGAACTGCAAGGTGAGCACACCAGCTGCACCGCCCACCGCTTTTATAAGCTGACTGGCAACACTAGGCAGTTTTTTGTCTATCAATGAGGCACTAGTCAATTGCACTAGCAATCTGGCTTCAGGATGTGTTTTACGTACCTCATTGACCTTTTTACAGGCATTGATGAGCACCCAACGATCTATTTTTTCGAGCAATTTATGCGTCTTGGCGACTGCCATAAATTGATCAGGTGTCAATATCGTATTGTCCGCATCCGCCAATGGCAACCGCAGATATACTTCAAAAAAGTCGCTTCGGTCATTGTTAATATCATATATTGGCTGGAATGACAGCTCAAAACGGCTATTGGCAATGGCATCAACTAAAGATTCGGCAAGCGCATGATCATCACTATTGGCATGCTCGCTTGGATCGTACAAATGATAAGTGCCGCCATGATTAGAGGTCTCTATCATAATCTGATTGATAGCATCCATCGCACGTTCGAGCACGATACTTGGCTCTGCTGTATTGGTTTCGATTTTGACAATACCAATACTGACAGTCGTACTGGTCGTACGCTTATCTACTTCAATGAGCATATCACTGATACGTGAACCAATTTGCTTAGCCAGTGTTTCAAGCTCTGTGGTGCTCTTGTCCTCGACCAGTATGGTAAAGGCGGTATCACTGAAACGACTCACATGCCCGTCTGATATCAGCTCATCTAACGCATAGGCGACTTGCTTGACGGTCGCATCTACCCCTTGCAAACCTAGACTGCTTCTTATTTTACCGACATTATCGAGCTGAATATACAAAAGCCCAGCCGTCAGTACACCTTGACGTGCTTGCTGGTACACGATTGCCATTTGTTCTTCAAAGCCGCGGCGGTTGTTGATTCCTGTCAGGCTATCTTTACATTCAGCGGCCGCCAAACGCTTGGCGACTTCCGCACTGTTATTATGGTTTTGTTGGATAATAACCTGCGTCACTGGCTCGCCATCTAAGGTCGCTGCTGCCAATTGTAGCTTTGCCTCAAAAGTACTGCCATCCATCCGCTTACTTTCAAAATTGAACTCGACTTCTTGGCGGCTGCCTTTATCAAATTGACGTAAAAACTGTTTGAAACCCTTAACGTTATCACCGCCTGCAATCAGGTCAACAACAGGCACGCCTATGGCATCATTAATCGACTCAAAACCAAAAAGCTGAAGATAAGGGTCATTGGCAAAAATATGGATACCCTGATCAATATAAGCAACCGCACTTTTAGAGTTTTTAATCAATACGTTGGCGCGTTGCTCTGCTTCAGAGAGAACATGGCGCAACGTTCTAAGCTCACGACGACTGCGTAAATTATCATGCTGTAGACAGATAGACATTACTACTGCCATCTCTTGGTCTACTTTGAGCGATTTGACCATCGTGCCGCTAATAATATCAGGTAGCCCCTCATCGTTATTGGCGGACGCTGCCATCTCTTCATTGAATAGGCAGATCATAGGCAAATCAATACTTTGCTCTTGAACGACGCCCACCACATCGGTGAAACTCATATCATAAGCATTGCCAAACACCAAGACATCCCACGGTTGTCGAAGTGACTTTAACAGCTCCTCTTTATCGTCCAAAAACCCTAAATTGATGGTGTCATAATAGCAACCTAGTAAGTGCACAAGACGCTCAGCGTAGAGCTGATCGTCATCAATGACTAAAAGGTTTAAGATGGACTGAGTACGCATAAGAAGCCTTTTGGATCTTGTGATCTTATTTTTATGTTTGATACCCTACACCTTTTCCAAGCATTAACCTAGCAAGGAAAATACTATCAGGGATAGGCTTAGCGGTTTTTAGTAGATTGGCATCGTCTTTCGAATCAAGGCGACATCTTGGCGAAGCAAAAACATCATATAAACGAACATAACTGTATCAATCATTATAGACAATAACTTGACTGATTGCAGACTAACTTATCATCATTATTCAGTACATTTATTCACTGCTATTATCGAATAAAAAAATTCAATGAAGTAACCTTTAAACCAGTATTTATTGACATTACTATTTGACAACTTTTCAATAGACGCTCAAACAAACTACAGCTGCACCACCTCATACTGGCTGAATTCATCCGTAATCAGCAACCTCTGTCCCAAACGTAAAGGGGTTTGTTTGCTATTAATACGCATAATGACTCTATCATCGGTCTGAAAGTAAGAAGTCGGTACAATCAAAGTACCAGTGGTTTGTAGTCGCTCATCTCTACCAAGGATAAATGCTGGCACAAAATGGCGACTACGCGTTTCTCTACCTTCTAAACGCAAGCCACAAGCCACTAGCTGATGTCCGAGTACTTGCCACTCGATCTCTGGGTTTTTGCTATCAAAATCAAGCCAGCGCGCCACGCCCATTGACCAATCAGGCGGCGTGATTGTATCAGATCGACAGACCAAAAAAAGGCTCATCATATGTAATGCTGGCGGTGCAGTCGTCGCAGATGTATCCTCATCAGCCACTATGTTAAGACTGTCTTTATGAAAGCCATCATTATGAAAGCGGTCTTTATTTAAAATATCTACTGTTGGTAATAATCGTAGGGTACGAAATAATGATAAATCATCATTACGATCAAAGGTTTCACTGGCTAATACGTGGCTGCTGTCTTGTTTTTTATTCACGGTATCATAACGAGGACGCTGCTCATCTGGTAACTCTTTTATAGCGATTAAACTGGTAAAGCTGTGCGAATGGCTCACCCGATAATGAATATTATTAAAACCTGTAATCAAAACAGCGTCTTCTTTCGCACTATGTTTAGTCGCTAGGGTGAGCGGCGGCTGTAAATAGCGGTAATTGAGCGTCATCGCTATTTTATTAAGCAAGTGACTCTCAACGCCGTCACCCCCTTCCGTAACTAAAGCCTGTTTGCGTCGTTTAAGATACTCAACCAGCGGGGCAATTTCTATGAATAAACAGTGATAGCGATTGTCGTATGGGTTGATTGTAGAGCTGGCCGTCAGGTAAGTTGGCGGATTGTCACTTTGTAAATCAACGAACACGCGGGTCTCGGTGGTTGGCTCAATCGTCGCAACGATATGCTTAGCCCATTCAGGTAACAAACGTTGGACGAGCAGAATATTGGGACGACGCATGGCACGTACATTTAATAGACTGTATAAACAAATTTGGCAATACAGCTGATGGACTGTCTTAGCACGCTGAGTACCTATCATCACACTCATATTAATCTCAGCCGCATGATACTGATAAGCAAGGTAATACAGCTGATTGATTTTGTGCCATAAGTAAGATGAGGGTTTTTGATAGCACAGTGCTTCTTCGCCCAATAGCTTCTGATACATCTGCAGCGTCTGGTAAATAGCAATGGCGAGTGTCGTTGATGAAGACTTATCAACATTAAAATAGCGCTGCCAGCCATTACTTGCAGCATATTTTCGCTGATTATTGAGCAATGAAGTTTTATGACGTATCACTCTGTCATAGACCATAATCATTGAATAATATAGCGACTTTATTTGAGCCACATAACCCATTTGAATGTCGCTAAGCGCACCTGTTTCATAAATATAAGACTGTCGCAAAGTGGCAATTAACTGATCTGAGGCGTCTATCACTGTCGCCATAAGGGTAAGACGTTGCGAATCATCTATATTAGCTACGCGTAGTACCGTAAGTATTTTTGCTAATTGTTCAGCTTGCTGTGCTTGCGTTTGCGAAGGTAACGCTGCCAACAATTTTAGCAAATAACCTTCTTGGCCATTAGCGGATCGCTTAGAAACTAGGGGCAATGCCTCTGTAGAAGATAGGTGCTCTTGAAACGTCGATAAAGTTATCATCAGTATTCCTAGTAATCTTGAGTAACTTGGCAGGAGGCAAATATTCAACCATGCCGTATGCAACAACACAAGATAAAAGATACAAATCAGCAGCAACCATCAAAATCGACAGCACCCATTTTTAGTAACGATTACGTTCTATAGCATCATCTAACCGCACTCCCATCTTCTAAAAACCACGCTTTGTTCACTAATTTTTCAATATACCATAATGCCTATATTAACGATCATTGTAAATATCAATCGGTACCTTGAACGGTCTATTTGGTAGCTCACGTACCAGCTTGGGTACCAAGTAACCAGGGAGTGCTGCCAACAATGACCAATACAGCTCAATTGCGAAGCGTTCATCATTATCGAAATGTGCGGCACCAGCCACTTTATCCAGTACGTGCAAATAATAAGGCAACACACCAGCGGAAAACAAACGCTGACTTAATTGTGTTTGAACAGCAACGCTATCATTGATGCCTTTTAATAGCACCGCTTGATTCAATAACGTTATGCCAGCCGCTCGAGCACGTTGCAGATGCTCTGCTGTTAAGGCATCGATTTCATTGGCATGATTGCAGTGGATGACCATCACAATATGACAGCGACTTTGAGACAGTCTGGTCAATAATGCATCATCCAAACGTGCTGGTATGACCAGCGGCAAGCGTGTATGCAGACGAATAGTGGTCAATTGCGGAAGTGACTCTAAAGTATCTAGCCAAGCAAACAGGCGTCTATTTGTCACATTCAGTGGATCACCGCCACTCAAAATCACCTCATTGATCTCAGGGTGCGAAGTTATGTAATCAATAATATTTTCTTTGGCATCAGCCGTCGGCATATTGGCACTATAGTCAAAATGCTGACGGAAACAGTAACGACAATGAATGGCACAAGCACCTGTCACGGTCAATAATACTCTGGATTGGTACTTATGCAGCATACCCTTGACTGGGTTTTGCGTATTCTCGCTCAAGGGATCTGCAACATAGCCCGTTACCTTGATTTGCTCGCGCTGATCAGGCAATACTTGTCTCAGTAAAGGATCATTGCTATCGCCGATACTCATTTTTGCCACAAATCCACGTGGTACGCGCAGCTCAAAATGCTTAGGTACATAAACCTCTGCACGCAATGATTCTAGCCTTAGGATGCTTAACAGCTCATCGATAGACGTAATGGCCTCGGATAATTGCGTTTGCCAGTTTTTTTGTGTGATTAAATGGTTTATCATGACAACCTAATACCTGTGCCCAAAAGTCGCTATTATACGCGCTTAGTGCGTAGCCTATCAAAGCATACGACCTATCCTTTAAACACTTAGCGTAATAAGCGATTTTAACGCAGCAAGCTATTCATTCCCTTATCTACCACCCTATTTATAACCCCTAGGAGTTTCTTGTGGCAAGTTTTTCTACTAATGAATTTAAAGCTGGTCTAAAAGTCATGCTCGATGGCAACCCTTGTGCCATTCTTGAAAACGAGTTTGTCAAACCAGGTAAAGGTCAAGCCTTTAACCGTGTTAAATTACGCAACCTTCGTAGTGGTAAAGTATTGGAACAAACCTTTAAGTCAGGCGATAGCTTAGAAGCTGCTGATGTCATGGATACTGAAATGAACTATCTATATAACGATGGTGAGTTTTGGCATTTCATGCACCCTGAAAGTTTTGAGCAGATTCAAGCGGACAAAACAGCGATGGGCGATTCAATAAAGTGGCTAAAAGAAAACAGTAATGCACTATGTACCATCACTTTATTCAACGGTACTCCTCTTTCAGTAACACCGCCTAACTTCGTTGAGTTGCAAATCACTGAAACAGATCCTGGTGTGCGTGGTGATACTTCAGGTGGTGGCGGCAAACCTGCCAAGTTAGAGACAGGTGCTGTCGTCCGTGTGCCATTGTTTGTACAACAAGAAGAAGTCGTACGTGTTGATACTCGCACAGGTGACTATCAAACTCGCGTTAGCCAATAGTATGTAAAAGTCATAGCGCTCGACATAATAGGACTTATATAATAGAACTTAACAGTTAGCCTCTAGCTGTTATTCCACAAAAAAGCTGAACCACTGATAAAGCGGTTCAGCTTTTTTTATTTATGAATATTTTTTTAATATTGTCTCTGTAGTTGATTTGATTAAAAAGTACTCCAAAGCAACCGAGTAAAAATTCATATGGAGTATGTCAAGCAAGGTTAACGCTGTGGTTTTTTATAGTGGATGAACTGTCGGTATTGATGACAGCGATGATAAATAACCTTCTATACATTTTTACCAAACCACTACTCTGCTGATGAGTGTTTCTGTATCAGCCAATATTGTACCAATGCATTCAACTGCTCTTGTTTAAAAGGCTTGGTACAGTAATCTTGCATCCCAACTTTTAAATACTTTTCGCGCTCACCATCCATTGCATTGGCGGTCAACGCAATAATAGGTGGTAATGATTGAGGATCATAGAGTTCATGCAATTTAATAGTGGCCTGTACGCCATCTAAAATAGGCATGTGATGATCCATTAAAATGACATCATAACGCTCAGGTGAGAGCGCAAAAATTTCAATGGCCTGCTGCCCATCAGTGACATGCGTGACCGTATGACCACTATTATTCAGGGCTTTTTTAGCGATAATGGCATTGACGGTATCGTCTTCAACCAACAATATATGACCAGCACGCTCATGGGTCGGCTCAATCATCGTAAAGTCATTTGAATCTTGCCACATCTCATACTGGTTTTCATCAATAGTCGGTAGCGGCAATAAAACACTGAACGTAGTACCAACACCCACTTCGCTATCCACATCGATATAACCGCCCATCAAATCAACCAAAGACTTACAAACCGAGAGTCCTAGACCTGTGCCACCATAAAGACGGTGGGTAAATTTATTTGCTTGGTCATAAGCATCAAATATCGCATCCAATGACTCAGCTTTGATGCCGACACCCGTATCTGTGACTTCAATGCATAAGGTCATGACTTCATGATAGATGGTATTACTGATAGCTTCTTGAGCCGTTATTTTGCTGAGATCACTTGCCGAAATGCCTTGAGCGCGATATTGGTCAGCGCTGTCACCGTCAAAACCATCACAATGACAATTGGGTACATGTTTGACATCAATACTGACTCGCCCACCCTCACGAGTGAATTTAATCGCATTATTAACAAGGTTTGCTAAAATTTGTTTGAGGCGTACCGGATCGCCTTGCACATAGGGCGATAACGACTCGGTATAATGGTAGTCTAAAATGAGCCCTCGCTGACGTGCTTTGACAGCAAAGAGGCTGACCACCTCATTACATAATGCAGATAAGTTAACAGGAATAGAATCAATGGTCATTTTCCCAGATTCTACTTTCGATAAATCTAAAATCCCGTTAATGATCGCCATCAAATGCTCATTGGAAACTTTGATATTGTCCACGTATTCTTGTTGTTCACTGCTAAGTTTGGTCTCACCGAGCATCTCCACCATACCAATAATACCATTCATCGGGGTGCGGATTTCATGACTCATATTGGCCAAAAAGTCTGATTTCATCTCATTGGCATGTTTGGCATCACGCTGCTTATCCTGTAACTGCAAGGCATCTGCCGCCATCATCGCAAATTGAGCCAACACCTTTGCTTTTTGCTCATCAAAGTCATGATTGGGCTTCATATCCATCACACACAGCGAGCCCAAACGATAGCTTTTATTGTCCTCATGCAAGATAATTGGCGCACCAGCATAGAACTGTAGGTATGGCGATTCTGTCACTAGGGGATTGTGGCTAAAGCGACTATCTTTGGTTAAATCCGGTACTACAAAGACGTCGTTAGAAAGCACGGTATAATTGCAAATAGCCACTGTAAATACCCCATTCTTAACACAACATCATCGTAGAATAATTAAGCCACCTGCCTGTACTCAGCAGGTGTCATAT
>NZ_CAJHBN010000024.1:0-28343 GCF_904846655.1 Psychrobacter sp. NC44
TTTGTTTGTACCAACTTAATCTGCTCTTTCTCATATGACTATCCTAGATTATTTTACTTATCTAGGACAGCCCCTTTATTTTTATTGAGCCAGTGATGACTGATACTGAATAAGGCTACGTTGCATCTTAGCCAATGTATAACAAGCAAAAAAAACCAGTCAACGCTATTTAATAGCATTGACTGGTTTTAGTATAGCAGACAGTCTCTATAAATGAATAACAGAGACCATCTTGATAATACATACTACTAGGTAGCGCAGGATATATTACTGATTTTCGCTCGCCAAATCTTGAGCTTCAGTAACGGAAAGAGCAGTCATATTGACGATACCACGTGCAGTTGCTGATGGTGTGAGAATATGTACTGGTTTGCTAGTACCTAATAAAATAGGACCAATAGAGGCGCTACCAGTTGCTGTCTTGAGTAGGTTAAAGGCAATATTTGAGGCGTCAAGTGTTGGTAAGATGAGCAGATTTGCAGCACCTTTCAACGGACTTGATGGCATGTTGTTTAAACGAATATGTTCATTCAACGCGGCGTCACCTTGCATCTCGCCGTCGAATTCAAAGTCTACATTCATATCTGTCAGCAGTTCATAGACCTTGCGCATTTTTACAGCACTGGTGCGATTTGAAGCGCCAAAGTTAGAGTGAGAAACTAGCGCGACACGTGGTGTGATACCAAAGCGACGTAACTGATCAACTGCCAAGACAGTCATTTCAGCCAATTGTTCAGCCGTTGGATCTTCGTGGATATAAGTATCGGCGATGAAAATATTACGATCTTGCATGAGTACCGCATTCATAGCATAGAAGTCATTCACACCTTCTTTTTTGCCAATAACGCTTTGTACATATTTTAAGTGCAACTGATAATGGCTAAACGTACCACATACCATGCCATCTGCAGCGCCATTTTCGACCAATAGTGAGCCGATCAATGTGGTCTTACGACGAACATCACGACGAGCAAGTTCAATACTCACACCAAGACGTTTGTTCTTCTCGTAGTAACCCTGCCAGTAGTCTTTATAACGAGGATCGTCATCGATATTGACGATAGAGATGTTCACACCATCTTTTAGACGTAACCCTAGTTTTTCGATATTGGCTTCGATGACTGAAGGACGACCAATTAAAATAGGTTGTGCTAGCTTTTCATCAACGACCACTTGCACAGCAAGTAAGATATTATTGTCTTCACCTTCACAGTAAACGATACGTTTTGGATCGGCTTTAGCGCGCGCAAAGATTGGTTTCATCACGAATGCAGAGTTATAGACAAACTCAGACAGGCGCTGACGATAAGCTTGCATATCAGCGATAGGTAAGGTTGCAACGCCTGAATCCATCGCAGCTTGAGCGACCGCAGACGCGATCTCGATGATTAGGTTTGGCTCTAAAGGCCCTGGAATCAGGTAATCACGACCGAAACTTTGCATTTTTTCGATGTTTCTAGCGCTGGTGGTCGGCGTTGCTTCAACGTGTGCCATCGCAGCGATGGCTCTTACGCAAGCGACTTTCATCTCTTCGTTAACAGTCGTGGCACCAACATCTAATGCGCCGCGGAAGATATAAGGGAAGCATAAAGCGTTGTTTACTTGGTTTGGATAGTCTGAGCGACCCGTTGCCATGATGACATCTGGACGTACAGCGTGCGCCAATTCTGGCATGATCTCAGGCGTTGGGTTAGCAAGTGCAAAGACGATAGGGTCTTTTGCCATACGGCGAACCATATCTTCAGATAACGTACCAGGCATCGATAGACCAAGGAACATATCGACATCATCCATCACTTCGTCGATAGTGGTCGCAGTCGTCTCACGCGCATAGCGCTGTTTGGTTTCGTCAAGATTTTCACGGATAGTTGTAATGATACCGCGTGAATCTGAAACAAAGATATTATTTTTGTTCACCCCAAGTGCGCAAATAATATCTAAACAAGAAATGGCGGCGGCACCAGCACCTGAACAGACGATTTTAATCTCTTCGATTTTTTTGCCAGTAATCAATAGCGCGTTGAGCATCGCTGCTGCAACAATGATTGACGTACCATGTTGGTCATCGTGAAATACTGGAATGTTCATGCGCTTACGTAATTCACGCTCAATTTTGAAACATTCTGGTGCTTTGATGTCTTCTAGATTGATGCCACCGAAAGTAGGCTCAAGAGAGGCAACAGCTTCGATGAATTTGTCTGGATCATTTTGTGCAATTTCAATATCAAAAACATCGATACCTGCGAATTTTTTGAATAGAACCCCTTTACCTTCCATTACAGGCTTCGATGCCAATGGCCCGATATTACCTAGACCCAGTACCGCTGTACCGTTGGTGATAACACCAACCAAGTTGCTACGGGCGGTATATTTAGCCGCTAACGTCGGATCTCTTTGAATCTCAAGACAAGGAACTGCCACACCTGGTGAATAGGCAAGTGCTAAATCACGTTGGTTTGCCAACTGCTTAATAGGGGTGACAGAGATTTTGCCTGGACGTGGGAACTCATGATAATGTAAGGCAGCTTGTTCAAACTGCTCTTTTTCTGTACTAAGGTTATCCGTATTCAAAGTGGTATCGTCATTCATAATAATTGCCATGGTTAGAATAAATTGGAATGAAGTAAATGGAGATAAAAATAACGTTTTACCCTCAAAAAATCATGGAATAATAATCCTCTAAGGGCAACGTGACGCTAAACAGTTAATAATTCAAAGTGTCAGGATTAGCGATTAAGCATTGAGCCAAAAAAGTAATCTAGTAGAATAGTTATTCTAGCACTATTGCCAATTCACTGCCTAGTCAGCTGCCGTGAACGGCGAGAATAATATAGTAAAATGATATTCATTATTTAGCCAATTAATAATGCCAAAAAATAGGGTTAAATATCAACCTTAATCTCATAATGTTTCAAAATATTACAGAATAGCAGTTTAATAACATATCATTAAGACGAGCAACTAATCGGCATTTGCGGCGCATGTGGGGTAGGCGGCATCGTGTCGAGAAGGGTAGCGATTGCTTGTACCTGATAAGGGTTAGCCAGTAAATCGAATACTCGACTCACTTCTTCGAACTGTCCTTGTTCTGCTGCCGTAATGGCACGCTGCGCCATACTATTACGCAGTACATAAACAGGATTATTGTGCTGCATATCATCGATAACTTGCTCAAGTGGCAGCTGCTGTATTTGCGCCATATAACGAGTCGACCAATCTTGCCAGACTTGTTGGGCATCATCGCTAAGCTCATTTGTCATGGTTGACAATAGCTGCTCTTCATAATGGTGCTCATTCGGCGCGACCAAACCGAGTAGCGCACGGAAGCTATTGGTATAGTCCAGCAAGTTGTCTTCTAGTAAGGTTAGCCATTCGAAAGCTAAGGTTAAGCTCTCTTTTGCATGCGGCAGCCCAAGCTTACGACAAAGCCCTTGCTGATAGTGCTGCATAAATGTGGCTTCATAAGGCGCTAGACAGTCTGCTAACGCCTCACGTGTTACGCCCTCTAAGCGCATAAAATGTGGCAGCCAAGCATTGAGATTCCAGTGACCAATAGCAGGTTGATTCTGATAAGCGTAGCGACCAGTATGATCAGAGTGGTTGTTGATCCAAGCAGGATTAAAACGCTCCATAAAGCCAAATGGACCAAAGTCTAAGGTGCTACCAGTGATAGAGAGGTTGTCAGTATTCATTACCCCATGAGCAAAGCCAATCAGTTGCCAATCAGCGATCATTCGTGCGGTTCGCTCAACCACCGTGGTTAAAAATGTCAGTATGGGAGCGTCACTATCACGGCACTCTGGATAATAAGTGTCGATCATATAATCAGTGAACTCAGCGAGTAAATCAGGAGCAAAGCTGGCAATCCACTCGATATGACCTAAGCGAATGTGACTATCAGCCACGCGCATCAATGCCGCACCTGCTTCCATGCGCTCACGGCGCACTCTGGTATCGGAGACAACAAATCCCAAAGCATTAGAGGAAGGAACACCTAATTGTGTAAGAGCATGACCACATAAATACTCGCGAATAGTGCTGCGCAAGACAGCACGCCCATCACCCATCCGCGAATAAGGCGTCAGACCAATACCCTTAAGGTGCAAGTCTTGCAATTGATTATTGTTATCGAGCACTTGTGCCATCAGCAAGCCGCGCCCATCACCCAATTGACCTGCCCATTGCCCAAATTGGTGACCCGCATAAACCATGGCCAATGGCTTAAAATCCGCTGGCATGTATTGACCACCGAGTATCTCTACCCAATGTGTCATTAAATCTTCATCATCTGTCCAGCCTAACTGTTGCGCAACTTGCATGTTGAAGTGTCCAGCACGTGGATTGTCCAGCGGCGTCGGCGGTTGCTCATGATAAAGGCGAGTGTCTAGATTGACATAGGTATTTTGATAGCGCATACAAGCCGTTCCTGCTTTTGAAGTATAAGTAAAGTGTAGGGGCAATAAAAGCACTATAGCATAGCCTTGATATTACATCATTTCACTCTGTCCATCTCTTGTAATAGCGCACCCAAAAACCATGAGTAATATTGAATGCATTTAGCCTATCAAACAAAGATATTGCTTCCACTTGTCCTTTTGATTTCTATAAATCAATGTTCGACACGAGCTATAAAGGATGAGCAAAAAAATCCCTCTATCTGCTACAGATAGAGGGAAGGAGAAGCTTTACAATTATCGTTCATCACAAAGGTAATAAAATACAGTTTAATAATCAGCGATTATGCCGCTTTTTTACTGATGCCGATAGAGCGAAACGCAGTTTTCAAATTGCTATTATGCTCAAGAATTTTTTGTTCAATTTTGGCATAGTCGTGCTTTAGCTCATCTTCCACTTCATGCAAGCGATCGGCATATTCTGTTTTTTTCAGCTCAATCGTTTTAGCTTTGAGAGCTTGCCATTCTTCAACAGTCTGCATAAAGGCATCATATTCAAACTTAATACGATCTTGGAAGCTCTTCATCGCATGAGGAAGATCAATGCCGCCCACTGCTGCCGTATCAATCTGCTGCTGAGCCGCTTTAAATTGCATTTGTACTTCTGCATGCTTGATAGTGGTGTCATCAACGGTACGTAGCTCACTGGTTAAGCCCAGCTTTGATAGGCTAGCAATCAACCATTTAGTAGGATCATACTGCCACCATTTTACCCCGTTACGATAGTCGTATTGGAAGAAGTGATGGTAGTTATGATAACCCTCACCCCACGTAAAGATAGCTAAGAAGAAGTTATCGCGAGCAGTATTGGTATCCGTATAAGGACGCGTGCCAAACATATGACATAGCGAGTTAATAAAGAAGGTAAAGTGGTGCGTCAGTACTAGACGTAGTAAGCCTACGATGACCAAAGTACCCCAAACATCACCCAATAACCAACCGATCGCAGCGACCACACCGATGTTTAATGCCGCAACCCATAAACCGTAATATTTATGCTGAATTTGCAGCGTTCTATCTTTGGTTAGGTCAGGGATATTTTTATAGTCAAATTTACCGCTAGGATAATTGCGTAGCATCCAGCCCATATGACTAAAGAAAAAGCCACGCTTTGCTGAGTACGGGTCTTCTAAGCGGTCATCGACATGACGATGATGCGTACGGTGACCAGAAACCCAATCAAACGCTGAACCTTGTACGGCAAAGGTGGAACCTAGCAATAAAAAGTTTTTGACGATCGGGTGCGCTTTATAAGCACGATGCGATAGCAGGCGATGGTAACCCGCCGTAATACTGATACCTGTCCATACCATAAAGGCACCAAATACGCCCCAAACTGGCGCGCTAACATCATGAGTAAACAAATACCATGGTGTAATGATCGCAGCAGCAATAGGTGTGGCTACCAAGATAGTTGCTGGAATCCAATTGATCGGCGCTTTTGTAAACTCAAACTCGCGCATATCAATGCTGTCTTCTTTAGTAGCGACATCTTGCTCTCCCGCAGCATGAGCGTAGTTGCGTTTGGCAACAGGCTGCTCATTAAGCGAGCTTGCAGTTTTACTCTCGTCAAAACGTGTCTTAAAACGTGTGGCTTGAGTGCTGGCGGCTTTGATAAGCGTATCACCAGATTTGATAGCGAAACGTAAGCCTTTAAGCGGTAAGCCAAGTGCTTTTTTTGCAATCATATAATATCCCTAACGGTATTAATTTAAGCCTATATGATACCTTAAAAAATCAATAAAGTGAACAGTTATACACTGTAAAAATATTGCTAAATAACAATAACTTGTATTGATTATGGAATGTATTAACGAAAATAATGGATGACTTATCAGGCATTGAGGAGAAGTGTAAGTAACACCGTAGATATGTAGATGATTTTAAATAAATCAAATAAAGGCGATGCTTATTAACCCAGCAGTAAATAACTCGGAAAATCAGTGATGATGACGTCAGCTTGCCACGCGATCAGCTGTTTAATCGTGTCAATATCATTGACCGTCCACGCACTCACTGGCAAGCCATAACGGTGGCTATGTTCAATGACTGCTCGACTAATAAGCGGATAGTGGATACCTAGCTGAATACAGCCAAGTTGCAAGGCGGTATTCGGCGCAGTCATTAAGACTTCAGGTGTGCGAATGAGCAAGCCGCGAGAGATAGGCTTTAGTAATGGATGACGTTGTAAGCGAACATGTAGCTCTACATCGAAACTGGTCAGCACAATGGGTAGTTTGGCAAGTGGGCTATCGATGAGGTTGCGTGCCAATGCTTGTACCAATTTAGCATAATCAGTACGGTCATGCGTTTTAATCTCCAGTTCAATATCAGTAAAGCCAGTTAGCAACGGTGCTACCTGCCCTAATGTCATAATCTGATGACCAAACTGCGAATGGCGTTGAAGCTCAGTAAGATTTAACTGATCAACACGTGCTTGCTGACCACACATGCGTTGCAGCGTGTCATCATGAAACACGATTAAATGACCATCCGCACTCAGTTGTACATCAAACTCAACCCCTGCTAGACCCTGAATGTTAAGACGTTGAGCGTACTCAAAGCCTGAAAAAGTATTTTCTAATGCTTCGCCGCGCGCACCGCGATGACCCAATAAAAGCGTGTTTTCGAAATTTATCATAATTTATATGGTTGGTTAGTTAGTGATACGCGCAATCATATAGTGCTAAAACAACAGCGTCTAATAAAATTTGCTCGATAAAGCAATATTACTATGTGGTTCTTTTTATCCAAAAACTTTATAGATATGAGCTGAGCGAAATCTTAGAATATGTTTACTGTCTGTCAAACATTCAACAGACCCTAGTTGATCGCGGTAGTCTAAAAGCGTATTTACAGCGAATTCATAAGTATGTATTTGTTATGTTTTTGCAACTAAATACAGGTTTTACCTATAATGAGGGGCGTTATTTGTATATCCATGGGCTACACTAATGAACATTTTATTTAAACACCGTATAATAATCTGGTTTTCAAACCTAGGGCAGCTAGGGTTGCGGTTTGAACATCAATCACTGTCCATCAGTGGCGGTACGTATTAGTAAATTGGGAGCAAAAGAAATATGAGCGTAGCAAATAAAAACGTGAGCAAGTGGTATAAAGTGGCTGGTATTGGCATGGTATGTGGTTTAGCGCTTGCTGGCTGTGATCGCTCAGAGAAGGAAGATACCACCGAGACGGCAGAGCTTACAGAGCAAGAGTCTACGTCTACTGAAAACACCGCAGCTACTGCGGTAAGCTGTGATGACCCAATGGTACAAGATCGTCTCAAAACGGCTCTGAAAAACACGCTCAATCAACAAGCACAAACACTGGCTGCCAACTACGCAAATGATGCAGAGATCAGTCTCGCTAGCGGCGCTATCACTAATAAAACCAACGGCATTGTGATTGATGTACAAAATGCTGCAGTCTTACAAGCAGCCAATGACAATGGTATGACGACTTGTCAGGCAAGCGTGAGCATGACGTTACCAAGCGAAGATTTGTATCAAGCCAGTCAAGTACAAGCAGCCAACAATCAGCCGAGCCTACAATCACGCTTAGCGCAAAATAACATTCGTATCAACAATAACATGTTGGTTGATGATGCCTTTACCTATGTCGTTGGTACTCAAGGCGGTCAAGTACGCACACGTATTGCTGGGCAGCCAGCATTGATTACTGTGGTCGCCGATGTGATGGCAGGTTCTGTATTTAAATCAGCGATGGATGAGCAGCGCGCCCAACGTAGCACTGAGCGCCGTGCAGCACAAAACGATGACAGTCAGTCAGCACCCGTTCGTCAGCCTCAAGTAGTCAAGCCAGTTGAGCCGATTCGTCCTACTCAGCCTGCCACGCCGCCGACTATTAACAATCCAAGCAGTAGTAATACGGATAATAGCAGCGCGTCAGCCACTCCTGAGGTTAAAACCCCAGCCACACCCGCTGTACCGAAATCAGTACCTAAAGATGAAAGTATCGATATGGTTATTATTGAAGATGACAGCGCTACTTACTAATTAGTAAGATTTAGGCTGTTGTCGAATAATATTGTCGTCACTGAATAGTATCGATTAGTCAGTAAAAAGCCCGCAGTGTTAAGGTTGCGGGCTTTTATATATTTTATTCTAGACCTTGATTCTAGGGTGTTATTTTAGCGTTTTAGTTCACTGAAGTAGTCTTGCGCGATTATTTTTTATCAGCGAATTTTTGTAATACCTGACTGTCCCATAAGACTTCAGAGACTTTGTTGGGATCTGTACAAAAGCGAGCAGCGACAAACAACCAATCCGATAAGCGATTGATAAAGCTCATGGCCGTACTGCGAATCGCTTGTGGTCGCTCTTGTTGTAATAGCACTGCTTGGCGCTCAGCACGGCGACAGACTGTACGCGCAACGTGCAGTTGGCTGACCAATACCGAACCTGTGGGCAAGATAAAATCTTTTAGCGGCGGCAAGGTCGTATTCATTACATCAATTTGCTGTTCTAACCATGTAATGTGAGTGGCATTGACGCCTTCATATTCTGGCATAGCCAGCTCACCACCGATATTAAACAATAGATGCTGAATGATGACTAACGCTTGAGAAAATTCTTTCTCTATAGATTGCCCTTTATTATGCTGTAACTGAGCACGTACCAGACCAATGTGTGAGTTAAGCTCGTCGATATCACCCATTACGCTAAATAGATTGTCTGCTTTGCTGACGCGGCTGCCGTCTGCCATGCCAGTGCTACCGTCATCTCCAGTACGCGTATATATTTTGCTTAAACGATTGCCCATATCTAAATCCTTAACAGTTTTTATGATTGAATGATGTTAGTTGCGGGCTCATTGTAGTATTTTATGGCTGTTTTCGCTAAGATAATGGGTTAGGTTTTATGTTGCCGTTGTTTTTACAGTTATAACGACCATAGTCAGTGCTGTTTAATATCCAAACATTGATTATATTTTTGTTTTTATTTTATCTGTTTTATCTATTTTATTTAAATTAAAAGGCTTTTTAACCATGACCACACCACTTGCCGATGCGATGTCTCAGCTTGCTATTTATGACTCACTGACTGGCGGAAAACGTCAGTTTGTACCACTCAAATCAGGGCAAGTAGGCATGTATGTGTGCGGTATGACCGTTTATGATTATTGTCATATTGGGCATGCTCGAATGATGATTGGGTTTGATATGGTGGTACGTTGGCTTACGCAATTGGGTTATGACGTTAATTATGTGCGCAATATCACCGATATTGATGACAAAATCATCGCGCGCGCCGCCGAGAATGGCGAAGAGATAGGTACGTTAACGCAGCGTTTTATTGAAGCCATGCACGAAGATTTCGCAGCACTTGGTTGCTTGGCACCTGATGCTGAGCCGCGGGCGACTGACCATATTGATGACATGCAACACATGATTGAGACGCTGGTTACAGGTAATTATGCGTACACAGGCGACAATGGTGATGTCTACTATGCCGTCGATAATTTTGCAGATTATGGTAAATTGTCTAAGCGTAATCTCGATGAGATGCAAGCAGGTTCACGCGTCGATGTCGAAAATGACAAACGAAATCCGTTTGACTTTGTCCTGTGGAAAGCCGCGAAACCTGATGAGCCGCAATGGGCGTCACCATGGGGACAGGGGCGTCCAGGTTGGCATATCGAATGCTCAGCGATGTCGACCAAGTGCTTGGGTAGTACCTTTGATATTCATGGCGGTGGTCACGACTTACAGTTTCCGCATCACGAAAACGAGATAGCGCAGTCTGAAGCCGCGACTGGCTGTGAATACGCGCGTAACTGGATGCATGTCGGTTTCATTAATGTCGATGGCGAAAAAATGTCTAAGTCATTAGCGAACTTTTCAACCATTCGCGATGTGATAGCAAAATACCTACCTGAAACGGTGCGCTTTTTCTTATTATCAAGCCATTATCGCAGCCAAGTCAATTTTTCTGACAACGCATTGGATGAAGCACATAATAGCCTAAGCAGGCTATATAATGCATTAAAATTGGCCGAACAACAAAAAGGGCAGACGCTCGTAGTCAGTGATACGCTGATAAATGATGCTTATAGTAGCAGTGCCGGACAAGACTTTATCAAAGCCATGAACGATGATTTTAATAGTTCAACGGCGATCAGTGTACTGTTTGGGCTGGCGCGCGACATTAATAAAGCCATTAAAGCCGAAGAGGTAGACACTGCATGGCAATTAGCAGAGCAGCTCAAAGCGTTGGCACAGGTACTCAATATTTTACAGCAGCCAGTTCAACAGTTTTTGCAAGCAATAATTGGTGAACAGGCAGATGATGGGTTAACCGATGACACTATCGATGGTTTAATCATTGAGCGTGCGGATGCCAAAACCAATAAAAACTTTGCGCGTGCTGATGAGATACGTGAGCAATTAAAAGATGCTGGTATTGAGCTTGAAGACAGCCGTGCTGGCACGACATGGCGCCGTGCTTAAGGCAATTATGTTACAGAACACCCATATAGATAGTCATAAACTAAGTCAGCTTTGAGCTGGCTTTTTTTATAGACTAAACTAGGGCGTATCATCATTCTAAAAATGGTGCTAAGAACAAGACAAATTGCAGTCAAACCAGAAAGATCAAGCTAAATTGGCTATGTAATATATGTAAGAATAAGCTTTGTAGGCAAGCTTCAAGAGATGCAAACATCAAGTGAATTAATGGCTTTTAAAATATGAATATTCTCAAAAAAAGCATTGTTGGCGGTCATCGTATAGCAATTGATACCGACAGTGACCACTATCCTAACGCCCAGCGTTGGAATGTGCGCGCCAGTACTTTGTCATTACTATTGGTTTTTTTTATAGTCAGCATGAGTGCTGTGTTTGCACCCGCTAATGCCGCAAGCACTAGCGATAGCAAACAAGCTGCGGATGAGCAGTCCATCTCGTCATCAACTTCAATTAGCAAGCCCGATAATCTGGCTGAATATGCCACTCAAAAAATCAATACAATTAAAGACGAAAGCCTCAGCATCTCTGGCGTTGCAGAAGAGATATTTGATCCTACCGAGCGCAATGTAGTAGAGCAAGCGGGTAATTTGCAGGGCGATTCTGGACTGACGGGTGAATACAATGAAAGTTATTATTTGCTAGACAAGCTCAATGTAGGCTTGCCGCCATTATCGGAGCCGCCAAATTTAACCACGCCACTGGCGACTTTAGAATTTTTTCAATCAGCGGTCATGAAGCAACAATACGACTTGGCCGCTTATGCACTTAACATGAATTTAATCGATCAGAAAATTCAGCGTAACCACGCGCTTGAGTTATCAAAACGGTTGGATTTTTTGTTAACGGAAAAAGAGCTTTATGTTTTTGATGATCTGCCAGATCGCCCAGATGGTTTAATCGAGCCGCCACTTGGCAATACCAGTAGTATCATGGGCATCCCTAGACGTTCGATTCAGCTAGGCTATATCGACTATCGTGAGCGCCGTGTCCCCATCTATTTGCAACGAGTACGGGTTGGTGAAGCTGCGCCTATTTGGGTGTTTTCTGCACAGACAGTTGATAATATCGACAATCTCTATGAGCAATATCATCCAGCGGAATTTGAGCGTTATTTACCTGGATGGTTAAAACTTAAGATTTTTAGTATTGCACTATGGGAGTTTTTGGCATTAGCACTGTTTTTCTTAGTGACCATGGGAGTAGGGTGGTTACTCAGTAAAGGCACGGAAAAAATCATCAGCCGTTATATCGACGATGAAAAATACAGCAATTATGTTGGTAGTACTAATGGCGTGGCAGATTTGGTTAATAAGCTGACCGTGCCGTTGACTTTTACCATCAGTTTTTTGCTCGTCTTTACTTTAGTGTCAGGCGGCTTTCCTTATTTGGATGCGGTAGCTTCATCGACTCGTCCGCTTATCTGGATTGGGCTAGTATTTAGCACCTTATGGCTTGGCATTCGCGTTATTAACTTTTTTGCTAATCGCTATCAAAGCCTACAAATTGAAAATCTGGCTGAAGAGCACTTTGATAAAGAGCGCCGTCGCCGTACTTATGTATCGATATTTCGCCGCGTCTTTATTTTTGTCATGATTTTGGGCAGTATTTGGATTGGTCTCAGTGAATTTGCCAACATGGAAGGCCTTGGCAAAACGCTATTGACCTCGGCTGGTATCGCAGGCGTGGTCATCGGAATTGCCGCGCAGCCGATACTGGGTAACATCATTGCTGGGGTACAGGTGGCCGTGACCCAGCCGGTACGGATTGGCGACAGTGTGATAATGGATGGCAACTTTAGTACCGTTGAAGACCTGCGTTATACGTATGCGGTACTCAAAACATGGGATGAACGTCGATTGATCGTGCCGATGCGCGAATTGATCACCGAAACGGTAGAAAACTGGTCACATACAGAAGTACATCAGACCTGTCCTGTGTTTTTATATGTCGATTATGGTGCAGATATTGATGCCATTCGCCAGCAATTTATATCGGCGGTTAAAGACAATAAGCTTTGGGACAACAAAACTGAGCCTGAAATGTTTGTCGTTGAGGTGACTGCCAATATTATTCACCTGCGCGGCGCTGTTTCAGCGGTAGGTCCCATAGAAGCATGGACACTGGCCTGTGAGATACGTGAGCAGATGCTGAATTATCTATATAGCAAACAAAAAGCTTATCTGCCTGCTGAACGTTTAATATTGAAGGGTAAAGACCAGTAACCGACGATTGAGTATATTTTCTATGCTTTTAAACAGCTGGTCTTTACGGACGTCGATATCGATAGACAAGCGCTAGCAAAATAAGCTGACAAATATAGCATGCGATTTGTCTGATTATTTGTTATAATATGGCGTTATTTTTAAGGGATAAATGAGCGATTAAGAGTAGGGGCGCGCTATATTTGTGCAAACTTATTAGCATCAATCAATTGCAATTTTCGAGTGTCTCTGTTTGTTTAATCACAAACACCGGCTGGCTCATTGCTGATTATCTAAAACTTTGTGATACAAGGTCTTTAATTTTAAGACTTTAGCTTCATAAAGTCATATCGTTGATTTTGGTTGATTGTCTTAATGCCAAAAATATCCCACCCATCAAAATAACCACCACTAGGGGTCTGTATGTTGCGAATTGTCGATGAAGCCTTAACCTTTGATGACGTTTTATTGTTGCCAGCTTATTCTGAAGTCTTGCCAAAAACTGCCGATCTGACCACCCGTTTGACCAAAAATATCACGCTGAATCTACCGCTGATTTCCGCCGCGATGGATACCGTGACCGAATCTGAAATGGCCATTACGATGGCACAGCTAGGCGGTATGGGTATCTTGCACAAGAGCATGGATATCGCTAAGCAAGCCACACAAGTACGCCGCGTCAAAAAATTTGAAGCAGGTACGGTTGTAGATCCGATTACTGTGCATCCAGAGATGACGATTGGTGATCTGCTACAGCTGACGCAAGATAATAATATCTCAGGCGTACCTGTGGTAGAAAGAGGCACTGATAATGTCGTGGGTATTGTGACTCACAGAGATTGGCGCTTTGAAACCAATCTGTCTTTGCCAGTTAGTAAAATCATGACGCCAAAAGATCAGTTGGTGACAGTACATGAAGGTGAAAGCAACGAAAACATCAAGCGTCTGCTACATGAACACCGTATTGAAAAAGTCATCGTTATCGACGATCATTTCCGCTTACGTGGTTTGATTACGGTTAATGATTTTGCAAAAGCTGAAAACAATCCAAATGCTTGTAAGGATGAGCAAGGTCGTCTGCGTGTTGGTGCTGCTGTTGGTACTGGTGCAGATACCCAAGCGCGTGTTGAAGCGTTAATCGCTGCTGACGTCGATATCATTGTGGTTGATACCGCACATGGTCATTCAAAAGGCGTGATTGATAAGGTATCTTGGATTAAAAAGCACTATCCACACGTACAAGTCATCGGTGGCAATATCGCAACAGGGGATGCTGCACTTGCACTACGTGATGCAGGCGCTGATGCGGTAAAAGTCGGTATTGGCCCTGGCTCTATCTGCACTACGCGTATCATCGCTGGTATCGGTGTGCCGCAAATCTCAGCCATCGATAACGTCGCTAGCGCATTAAAAGACAGTATTCCACTGATTGCTGATGGCGGTATTCGCTATTCAGGTGATATGGCAAAAGCCATCGCTGCTGGTGCTTCGTGCATCATGGTAGGCTCATTGATGGCGGGTACTGAAGAAGCGCCGGGTGAGGTTGAGCTGTTCCAAGGTCGTTACTACAAAGCTTACCGCGGTATGGGTAGTTTGGGCGCGATGTCAGGTTCAAATGGCTCATCAGATCGTTACTTCCAAGATGCTAAAGATGGCGTAGAAAAATTAGTACCAGAAGGTATCGAAGGCCGAGTTCCTTATAAAGGTCCAGTTGCTGGTATTGTTAATCAGTTGGTTGGCGGTTTGCGCTCATCAATGGGTTATACTGGCTCTGCGACTATCGAAGATATGCGTACCAATCCGCAATTCATTAAGGTGACATCGGCGGGTATGAAAGAGTCGCATGTCCATGATGTACAAATCACCAAAGAAGCACCGAACTATCGTGTGAATTAAAAAGTGTTTTGTAATCCTGCATTACGTCAACGATAGCTATTTTGCAGGGCTGCAGTGACCTTAAGATACAAACAGCCAACAATGCCTTGTTATTGTTGGCTGTTTTTTTTGTAAAATACACAAGCGGATTATAATAATAACTACTTAGACTGTTTATACGTTATTGTTTGCGTATTCGTCTGGTTTTCACTCTTAGATTTGGGAGCATACATAATGAGCTACTTTGGCACCGATGGTATTCGCGGAAAATTCGGTGAGTCGCCGATCACACCAGACTTTATTTTAAAATTGGGCTATGTGACGGGACGTGTGCTGATAGAGAATAATGACAATCCTGCTCGCAAGCCAAGCGTGGTCATCGGTAAGGATACGCGGCTATCAGGTTATGTGATTGAAGGCGCATTGCAAGCAGGGTTTAATGCCGCTGGTGTTGATGTGCATATGCTTGGACCATTACCCACACCAGCGATTGCGCATTTGACCCGTAGTTTTAATGCAGATGCTGGGGTGGTTATTTCAGCGTCGCACAATCCTTACTATGATAACGGTATCAAACTGTTTTCAGGTGATGGCAAAAAGCTGACTGATGAGATGCAAAACTCTATTAATGACAAGCTAAAAGCGATTATGAGTGCCTCTGAGGCGGACAATAATGTGATTATGCCTATTCTTGATCCAGCACAATTAGGGAAAAACAATCGAATCAATGATGCCAAAGGTCGCTATATCGAATTCTGTAAAGGCAGTTTTCCTTATCAGTACGACTTGAGTCATCTGACTGTCGTCGTAGATTGTGCCAATGGTGCAGGCTATAGCGTGGCACCAAGAGTCATGCGTGAGTTGGGTGCCAATGTGATTGCTATTAACAATACGCCTGATGGCATCAATATCAATGCCGACTGCGGCTCTACCCATCCTGAAGGCTTACAGAAAGCAGTGATTGAGCACGAGGCAGATGTTGGTATCGCACTAGACGGTGATGGTGATCGTATTGTGATGGTTGATGAGGCTGGTAATCTGGTTGACGGCGATGGCATTTTATACGTACTTGCTACCCAAGGTCAGACTAAGGCGAAAGGTGTGGTTGGTACGCTCATGAGTAACATGGGCTTAGAGTTGGCACTCAAAGCGGCAGACATTAAATTTACTCGTGCAAAAGTAGGCGATCGTTATGTGATGCATGAGCTTGAAGCGAATGGCTGGATACTGGGCGGCGAACCATCGGGTCATATTCTATGTTTAGATAAGAGTCGTACGGGTGATGCAATTATCGCCGGCTTGCAAGTGCTTGCGGTGATGGAAGCACGTGGTAAAGCGCTCAGTGATTTGACCGAAGGCTTTGAAAAATTGCCACAAAAACTGGTCAATGTACGCTTAAGTAAAATGCAAGATCCGTTTGAACATGAAGAGCTGGTTGCTGCTTTTGCAAAAGCACAGGCCACTTTAGAGGGTCGTGGTCGTCTGCTCATTCGACAGTCAGGTACAGAGCCTATGATACGTGTGATGGTTGAGTCGGATGATGAAATAGAATGTGATGTATTGGCAAATGATTTGGCTGACCATATCAAAGCAATATTGGGTTAAAGTCATAATATAGTTATATTAAAATAAGGAATATTTTATGAGCATGGATTTTACCGATCAGCGTTTGTCATACGAAAAAGGTGAGCTTGATCAACAGTCCGTCCCAGACTCTCCATTTGAGCTACTAAAAGAATGGATGAATGAGGCAATAGCACAAAAGGTGCAAGAGCCTTATGCGATGAGTCTAGCGACGTGCGGTGCTGATAATAAACCTAGCGTGCGCATCGTACTTATGCGTGAGATTACTGAAAATGGTGTGGTGTTTTATACCAACTATGAAAGCGCTAAAGGTCAAGATATTGCCGAAAACCCGAATGTCGAAGCGCTATTCTTTTGGCATGAGCTGGAGCGTCAAGTACGTATTAGTGGCAGTATTGCTAAAATCGATGCTAATAAGTCAGCTGCTTACTTTCAAAAGCGTCCTCACGACAGTCAAGTGGGTGCGTGGGTCAGTCAGCCTCAAAGTGGCGAAGTTGCTGATCGTGAGGTGATGCAAACCAAGTTTGATGAGCTGCAAAATCAGTATCCAGAAGATAGCCAAGTGCCAACACCAGAGTTTTGGGGTGGTTACGAGATTACCATTCATGAGATTGAGTTTTGGCAAGGTCGTGCCAACCGTATGCATGACCGTATTGTCTATACTAAAGACAATGGTGAAAGCTGGACTACCAAGCGCCTTTTGCCTTAAACATATTTGCTACTTATTATTTAGATATAAGCAGAGAGTGATTTCTTAGGTGCTGTTGCTGCTCTAAACAGCAACAGCACCTAATTTTATTAAAAGCTTTATGGTATAAGCTCGAGTACTTGCGACTTTTTTAGCTTTCCTGGGAAGTTTCCTGTAAATATACGGCAATATAAAGTTTTGTCGTTCTCTAAGTATGTTGAAGAATCAAGTTTGATGCTATAGATGTATTGATCTGAAAGTGTGTCAGCAGTAGGTTTGGTTTTTTTAGGAATATTGCCGCTCAAATAATTATTCGAAGAGTAGTCAGGAATGTATTTATCATCATAGATTCGTTTATCGTTGATACAATGTATATAACTCCCTGTATTTCTAGTTGATTCACGTATTGAAAAATTAGCTTCTGATAAAAAAGTTATTTCATAATATGATGATGTCCGTTTAAATTCGACCAATTGAACTTCCGTATTTTTATGATTTTTTATGCACCCTGATAAAATTAGTAAAGTGCTTAACCCTATCATTTTATGCCGCATTATTGTTCCTTTCATATAATAAATTCATCATAAATTGACTGTAGGTGTAAGCAGCATAACAATTGATTGATAGTATGAAGATTTCCTTGCTCAAGTCTTACCATTTAAATAAGAGAAAGGCCGAGTTGCAGATATCCCCTTACTTTTTATTTTTTTGGGTGTCGACATCGACCGACACCGACATACCGGGGCGCAATTGCGCAAGCTCAGGTTGTCCTTGCTCTAAATCTATTCGTACCGGAATACGCTGAGCGATTTTAATATAGTTGCCAGTCGCAGGGTTTGCCGCGCCCGCGCTAAATTCACTGCCAGTCGCTGGCGAGATATTGCTGACATGACCTCGAAACGTAGCGCCGCCTAGCGCATCCACATGAATAGTTGCAGGCTCACCGACAGCCATATTTGCCACTTGGGTTTCTTTAAAGTTAGCGATAATCCACACGCCTTTTGGAACCACATACATGAGCTGTGTGCCCGCGCTGACATATTGCCCAGCTTTGACGCTGACTTGACTCAGTTGTCCTGATTCAGGAGCAGTAATAATCGTATTGTCTAAATTAATCTTTGCTTGCTTAGCAACTGCTTCTGCATTTTTAATATTGGCATCGAGTGATGAGCGGCTACCACTGGTTTTTTTGCTAGCCTCAAGGGCGACTTGTAAATTGGCTTCTGCTTGCTGAACGCCAGCTTGTGCTTGAGCGAGCTGAGCTTGGGCATGAGCAACTTCTGCTTTGGACACAGCACCAATGGCATCAAGTCCTTGATAGCGCTTGACGTCTTCGCGTGCACTATCAACGCTAACTTTGGCACTATATAAGTCCGCTTTACGTGCTTCGATTTGCGCCTGACTGGTGCCCGTATCTTGCGCATTGCTTGAGCGGTCGGTCATAGCGACTTCGATATTGGCTTGTGCTTGTTCGAGCTGCTGCAAAAAGGCACGGTCGTCTATCTTAACCAACAAATCACCCGCTTGTACATTTTCAAAATCTTGCACTGCCACTTCTGTGACATAGCCAGAAACTTGCGGGCTGATAATCGTTGTTTGACCTTTTACAAAGGCATTATTAGTCTGCTGAACCGTAGGCGTAAAGGGCGGTAGCTTCCACGCATAAAGAATCAAAAGGACGCCAATAATGATTAGTGCAATCAATAAGCCTAGGTTAAAATAAGATTTCTTTTTAGGCGACCAACCTGTAGCGTCAGGAATAGGCTCTTTTGGCGGCATTGGCGTTTCATCAGCATCAGCAACGGACGTTATTATCGAGTCCTCTTTTTTCGCTACGGACGCAGTATCATCGTTTTTTGATTGGCTTAGAGGCATCTCTATTGCTGCTGCCTTGGATGATGTCTGATTGTTTTCAGCAGTATTTTGGGTGGCATCTTGAGCGGTGTCTTGATTATGGTCATCAAGATCATTTAACTTGTCTTCGCTCATGATGCGCTCCTAATGAGATTGGTAAACATAGTGGATAACTTTTTAAAATATAGTAATTAGCATAAGAAGAAAAGGTAACAGCAAAAAATCGATATTATTGTCACCTGTTATTTTTTGCCCATCATTTCTGCCAATGCGGCAAGTTCTTTACCAAGTGGATTGCGTTTATGATAAAGGTAATAAAAATAAATCATCAATAAATATAGCGCAGTGATAGTGGCGCTCACCGCCATCAAAAAGAATAAATCGTCATAAGCGGCGACCGTGGCTTGACGTTGCACACCCTGTAGCATTTGGGTCATCGTAGCAGGATCAGTGGTATTCATTGAACTGACCATATCGGCATAATGCATCTGAGTACGAATGGTGGTAAATGCTTGAATACCTGCCGCGCCTGCCAAACCACCGACCGTTTGTGAAATACCAAAAATAACCGAAAAGCTAATAATATAGGCAGGTCCGTTAGCAATGGCGCGAAACATACCTTCAAATACCATTGGTCCCATAAAGTAAACGGCAGCAAAAGCGATTATAAACTGACTGAAATAGAACATATAAGGGGCAGAGTTTAGCGACACACCCGTATCTACCCATGCACCAATCGCAATCAATGCAACCGCAAAAATCACTGGTCGGCGCAGATCCGTCGCCTTGGTGGTAAAAATGCTAATCACTAATGCCAGTATGCTAGCCACCAAGATGATGGCATAAAAAACAATCAGCTGGTCATTACCATAACCAAGGTTTGCTAATAATCCTGCGGCGCCCACACTTTGCTCAGACAGCAAAATACGCATGACGGCACCAGTAATCATAAAGGCAATAATGGTGCGACTACGCATCCAGCGCACTTGTAACATAGGGTTTTTGCGGTGCGTCTCAATCCATAAAGCAATCGAGATAGTCACGACGGCAATAATCAGTGGATAGCTAAGCCAAGGCATTGTCCACCATTGAATTCTACCTTGTACTAAAAATACGGATAGGGCGGCAAGACCACTGGCAAAAAAGCCAAAACTCACCAAATCAAGTTTTTCAAAGACCTTTTCCGTGTTGCCCGGTGGTAGCTCAAGAATGTTAATAAGCCCAAAGCAAATCAGCGATAATCCCACTTGAAATAAAAATAAACCTTCAAGCTGACCATCAACGGCTAAATAAGGCGAGATAATCCGTGACAGTGGAATGCCAAACTGTACCAAGCCAAAGCCCAGTATCAGTCCGCTGATACGCCGAGCAGTTGGCATGCCTTGTAGACAATAAAAAATAGACAATACCGTCATCGCACTAGCCACCACACCACTAAAGCCACGGGCGAGCAGTTCTAAATAATAAGGCTCAATGCTAACCCCAATCGTCGTACTGAGTAGATTACTACTGACCAACCACTGCATACTGGTGGCTGCCAACAAAAAGAAAAGAGTGATTTTGCTAAATAGCGACATACCAAATTGCTGACGAATTTTGTACAGCAGCACCGTGACACAAGCATTGGTCATATTGTAAGCGACTGATATCCAGCCACCTTCTACTGGTGTTAAGCCCATTTCACCTTGGATTTGAGTGAGATTCGCGACCAATAGACCATTCTGAAAGCTGGCAGTTAAGCCGATAAAAATACCAATCAGTAAATAAAATACTTTACGGCGCACAGGGTGATCAGGGGTGGCAGGCGAGCCAAGCATGAATGGTCGTTCATGGGGCTTAAACTGGTATTCAGTACTCATGGATGGATAATCTGCGTAGAGGGATAAAATGGTGTATAGCCGTTGTTAAACAAGCATCGCGCTCGTCGGATAGTCATGAAACTCAAGACGTTCAAAGTCATTTAATAAAAAGTCATTTAATAAAAAGTCATTTAACAGAAAGCCATTTAGTAGGCTGATAAAACCAAAAAAGTATTCTAAACCCTGTTTTGAATATTTTATCATAATTTTTGTTGAGCATTTATCACGCATAACTAACACATTGAAAATCAAATTAAAAGATAGATGCAGCTGTCTGTCAATGAGAGAAGATAAGAAACACAGTGCTATAGTCAGAGCACTTTTAAACTGCTACGGCTTTACCCGCCATAGATGTACTCAGTGTACTATCTGCGGTCGGTCGCCTTGTAGCGATTCTAAAATTCCTTGACTATATGTCACATAGCTACGACTCAGGTCATTTTCACCCATAAAAAACAGCTCTATAAAGAGCTGTTTTTTTATACATTAAATAGTCGATAAACAGTTAGACTATGGTACTAAATAGAGTGATCATAATTCGCCTCTAAACGCATGCTGCGCTGATAGCTATCAAGACTGGCGAGTTGTAAAGCATACTGCTTGATATGCGGATAATCATCTAACGCTTCACGCTTAGCCAGCATGATTAAGTCGAAAGACAGCATAAAGTCAGCGCCGCTTAGCTTATGACCAACGATAAATGACTTATCTGCAACTTCCTCGTTTAGATAGCTCAACAATCTGTGTTTTTCTTGACTGATATAACCATCTAAAAACTCGTTATCGACGATGCCGGCTTTTTTGGTAAATAGCTCCAGTAATAACGGCAACATGAGCGAGCTTTCAGCAAAGTTAATCCATTGCAGATAATGTCCATAGTCTACGCTATCAGTCGTAGGACGTAAGCGCTCTGGCGCAAATCGCTCAATCAATAACTCAGTGATTGCACCCGACTCGGCATAAAGTTGACCATCCATCTCGATAACCGGAGATTTACCGAGTGGATGTACCGCCTTTAAACTGTCTGGTGCCAAATGAGTATTAGGATCGCGTTGATGACTAATGATCTCATAAGGCACGCCCAGCTCTTCTAAAAGCCATAAAATACGTAATGAGCGAGACTGGTTGAGATGATGTAAGCGAATCATGATAGTGGCCTTTTGCATGGTCTATTATATTAACGTTAAAAAGATATTAACCTTTCAGCTTAGTGATTAAGCGCTTGGCAGCTTCCTCTGATGACGCTGGGTTTTGCCCAGTAATCAGCAAGCCATCTTCAACCACAAATGATTCCCAATCAGCGGCTTTTTCATAGTTACCACCATTGGCTTTTAGTGCATCTTCTACTAAGAATGGCACGACATCTGTTAGACCAACGGCGTCTTCTTCTGAATTGGTAAAGCCAGTCACTGTTTTGCCTTTGACTAAATACTCACCGTCAATTTTGACATTTTTAAGAGCGGCTGGAGAATGACAAACAAAGGCGACAGGTTTGTCTTGTTTGACAAACGTCTCAATCAAATTGATCGAATTTTTATCAACTGCCAAGTCCCATAGTGGACCATGACCGCCTGGATAAAAGACTGAATCAAAATCTTCAGCGTTCATATCAGCGAGTTTTTCAGTATTGGCAAGATGCTTTTGAGCATCGCTGTCTTCTTTAAAGCGCTTGGTATCTTTCGTTTGCGTGTCTTCAGTATCGCTGCTCGGATCAAGTGGTGGCTGCCCGCCAGCAGGAGAAGCAAGTGTCACATTGACGCCCGCATCGATAAAAGCGTAATAAGGCGCGGCAAACTCTTCTAGCCAAAAGCCCGTTTTTTTGCCAGTATCGCCCAACTTATCATGTGAGGTTAGTACCATTAAAATATTCATAGTCGTCCTTATTTATTATTGATGTTGTTTTTAAATCATGGGTTGTTAGCAGTCATGCTTAATTGGTCATCTGTAATTAATATGAGTATTTGCAATGACTGCTAGCGGTATTCATAGAACAGTATTCATGGTTGAGAGGTCATTTTCAGTGGTTGTCTTAGCAAGTTATGTTGTTAAGTCGTTATTTGCGATTCAATCAACTGATAACCATTGGTTCTGTTATTCAACCTCAGAAACTTTAACCACTGTTTTACCAAAGTTATCGCCATTTAGCATGCGCACAAAGGCATTTGGTGCATCGTCTAAGCCTTCAGCGATATATTCTTTGGTTTTAACATCGCCTGACTCGACCCATTTGCTCATGGTTTTTAAGAATTCTGGGAAGTGATCACCATACTCTTCAAAAATAATAAACCCTTTGATGGTGAGACGACGGCTTAGAATGTTGCCCATTAATACGCCTAGACGATCTTTGCCATCAGGCAGCTCGGTGGTGTTGTATTGCGAGACCAGACCACAGACTGGGATACGTGCATGCGCATTTAATAATGGCATAACGGCATCAAACACTTTGCCACCGACGTTTTCGTAATAGATATCGATGCCATCTGGGCACGCCGCTTTTAATTGCTCGGCAAAGTCATCCGCTTTATGGTCAATACAGACATCAAAGCCTAGCTCATTGACAGCAAAGTCACATTTTTCTTTGCCACCAGCCACACCAACGGTACGTAAGCCATATTGGTTGCCAACTTGACCTACCGTTGCACCAACGGGACCCGTTGCAGCAGCGACGACCAAAGTTTCCCCTTTTTGCGGCTTACCGATGTCGGTCAAACCCATGTAACCGGTAAAGCCTGGCATACCTAGTACGCCTAAACCATAAGAGGGATTTGACATGTTTTTGTCAAGCTTTAAGACGCCTTCGCCATCACTGACGCTATAGTCTTGCCAGCCTGAGTTTGAGACCACTAAGTCACCCACAGCAAATTTGTCGATATTGGATTCAACGACTTGGGCAACCGTGCCACCCATCATGACGTCACCCACTTCTAGCGGATCAGCATAGCTTTTTGCATCGCTCATACGTCCACGCATGTATGGATCTAATGATAAGTAAACGGTACGCAGCAGCATTTCATTGTTATTTGGCGATGGGATATCGCTGGTTACCATATCAAAGTTTTCAGCTTTTGGCTCACCTGTTGGACGGCTTGCTAATTTAATTTGACGATTTATTTTTTGATTTTGTTGTTTATCAAAGCTCATTATCAGATTCCTTTTCTATTTATTAATTTTAAGATTCTATTGATTTTAATATTTACTGGTTTTGATACTCAATGGTGAATGGAGTAGTTACTCAGTGCTGAGCAACTACTATAAATAGCATAACAATATGTGTTTCTTATTACGGTGGTGTTTTTATTAAGCAGATTTGCTACTAATAGCACGTTGTAGAATACGACGTGACACTTCTAAATCATTGTTGCTGTGCTCGCCTAACTGAACCATGTTGTGCGCTTCAAGCTGCTTGATAATTGGGTCAATAGCTGACGCATCAAGTTCTGCATCTTCTAAACTGACGGGCAAGCCAAGGTCGCGGAAGAAGTGTTCTGTACGGACAATAGCGGCTTCAATGACAGCGTCTTCGTCTTGATGAGTATCATCGAGCGTAATATTCCAGACATTATGTGCATATTGAAGTAATTTTTCTTTTTTACTTTCTTTTAGCTCACGCATCACTGATGGCAATAAGATAGTTAATGTACGTGCATGATCGATGCTGTGTAACGAGGTTAGCTCATGACCGATCATATGTGTCGTCCAGTCTTGCGGTACTCCTGCACCGATTAGACCATTGAGTGCCATTGTCGCTGTCCACATAATATTCTTACGAGTTTCTAAGTTCTCTGGATCTTGTTTAACGATACGACCTTCATCAATGAGGATTTTCAGCAAGCTCTCAGCAAAGGCATCTTGCACTTTGGCATTGACTGGATACGTTAGGTACTGTTCCATGACATGGACAAAGGCATCCGCAACACCATTCATCACTTGACGCTCAGGTAATGTCAGTGTTTTGATTGGATCTAATATTGAGAACTTAGGGAAGGCAAGTGCGTTGCCAAATGGTAGCTTAGCTTGACGTTCACTATAATTGATGACGCCGCCTGAGTTCATCTCAGAGCCAGTGGCTGGAATGGTCAAAACAGCACCCAAATCGATGGCAGAATCAATGTCTCTGCAATAGCTGGTTAGTGCGTTCCATGCTTGTTCGCGTGAGACAGTCGTGTCATCTTCTTCAGTGAGTGACGATACCAATGCCACAAATTTGCTACCATCAATGACTGAGCCGCCACCGACCGCTAGCAAAAAGTCAATATTGTGCTCATTGACCATATCTGCTGCTTTTAAAAGAGTCGTGAATTCTGGATTGGCTTCAATACCACCAAATTCGAATACGGTACGTGTACCGCTCGCAGCCAAGGCTTCTTTTACTTCGTCTAGCGTACCTGTGCGCTGTGCCGAACCGCCACCATAAGTGATAAGTACACGGGCATCAGTCGGAACCAATTCCGATAGTTGTTTTATTTGACCTTCACCAAAGACGATACGTACTGGATTGTAATATTGGAAGTTATTCATAGTATTCCTAAAATCATTAAATATTTGTGTTAGGCGTATGGGGTGCAAAAATCTCAGTGGCAAATTAGCCATTCGTTTTTGCAACTGTGGGCATTGTACATTAAATAGACCAGTCGTCTAGTAATTTTTACAAAACTCTCTTATAACTCAATTTTTTGCTTTAGATATAGGGAAGTATAAATGGCTAAAAAGCGTTTAACGCACGAGATTAGCGTCCCAATTGAGAAGTAGTCATCTGCCATACTTCTGCAAGCGGTGTATTGGTTTGGCTAATCTTGGCGATTAAACTGGCACCAAGCCAAGCAAAATACCAACGTTTTGCCATGCTCTCGGCCGCGATATTGTCAGGTTGTGGTACAGAGTCATCCGCCCAGCCTGCTTTGATTTGTTCAGCAAGCCAGCTGATGGTCTGCTGGTAACCAGCATTCAGTGCGATGCGCATAGGTTCAGACAGATCTGCAACCTCAGCGCTGAGCTTCACCACCAAGCATTTTTCATGATCACAGCCATTTTGCTGGGTGTCATACCAGCTTTGAAAGTAATCATAAATCTTTTGCTGAGCATTAACTTTTTGACGACCAATGGTGTCTAAGCGTATCTTATAATCAGTGAAATAATGACTGATGATAGCTTCACCGAACGCTTCCTTTGAGGCAAAATAATGGTAAAAAGAGCCTTTAGGAATACCGGCTGTGTCTAGTATTTGTTTGATACCGACGGCAGTAAAGCCTTTTTTAGAAATCAATTGATAGCCTGTTTCTAACAGATGCGTTTTGGTATCTGGTGGGATTGTGGTTGAGGCCGCAGACATAATGGTAATGTCCTCCTATATTTTTTATGAATGTATTTCAGAGATAAGGTATGGCGAATAATGCTACTTAGCGCGCTATTAACAATTATTCATGATACTTTCTATGGGTCGATGCAGATTTTTATCGTTGCTTATAATGAGTGCTTATTGTCAGGGTTGATATGGTCACGTTACGTTTTTTCAACAATACTTGCTGACAAAATACGCTTATTTGTATGAGGCCTATGGTAGCATTAGACCAGTCGTCTAGCAAGTTTCGTTTTGATGTGCTTAATCAAATGTCGCGAGCGCAGGCTATTTAATATAAATAACTGTGTTAAGGGTTATTTTTTATCTGCCTCAATTTGCTAGCCATACTGTTTTATTGACAACCAACATAACATCCATAAAATAAATGAGAAGAATTATGTTAACTGATACCGATAATACCAAAGCCAATGCCTATAATGATTTCCACCTCCAGTACATTGCAGGGGAATGGCAAAGCGGTCAAGATGATAGCGTCAATACCAACACCAACCCCTACAATGGCGATACACTTGTAAAGATTCAGCAGGCGACAGAAGCACAGCTTAATGAAGCTTATCAAGCAGCAAGTGCGGCACAAAAAGAGTGGGCACAGCAAACGCCAGCGACACGAGCAGGTGTACTATATAAAGTGGTTGAGATTTTAGATCAGCGCCAAGATGAAATCGTCGATTGGCTCATTAAAGAGTCGGGCAGTACCCGTGTTAAAGCCATGGTGGAGTTTGCTGCTACCCGCGGCATTACCCTTGAGGCTGCGACTTTCCCCAGTCGTGTACATGGCGAGATTCGTCCATCTAACACCCCTGGCAAAGAAAACTTTGTTTACCGTGAGCCCATCGGTGTCGTCGCTGTCATTAGTCCGTGGAACTTTCCATTACATTTGACACAACGTTCTATTGCACCAGCCTTAGCACTTGGTAACGCTGTGGTACTCAAGCCTGCGAGTGATACTCCAGTGACTGGTGGTTTGCTGCTAGCAAAAGTATTCGAAGAAGCAGGTTTGCCAAAAGGCTTGCTCAACGTGGTGGTTGGCTCAGGCAAAGAGATAGGAGATGCGATCGTTGAACACAAAACCCCAAGCTTTGTATCATTTACTGGCTCTACTTCAGTCGGTAAGCGCATTGGCGAGTTGGCCAATGGCGGCGACTACATTAAACAAGTAGCGCTTGAGTTGGGTGGTAACAGTCCATTTGTGGTACTAAAAGACGCTGATATTGAGCAAGCGGTCAAAGCAGCAGCCTTTGGCAAATTCTTACATCAAGGTCAAATCTGTATTGCTATTAATCGTATTATCGTTGAAGACGAGATTTATGATGACTTTGTTGAGCGTTTCTTGGCACACGTTAAAACGTTAAATGTCGGCGATCCGAGCAAACAAGACACGGCGGTTGGTCCGATTATTAATAAAAAACAAGTCGAATCGTTGAAAGAGAAAATCGCTAATGCGCAGCAAGAAGGCGCAAAAATGATATTAAGTGGTGAGATTAAAGGACAAGTTGTACCGCCGCACATCTTTACTGAAGTGACGCGCGAGATGGATTTGTCACGTAATGAGGTATTTGGACCATTGGTCGGTATCATCCGTGCCAAAGATGAAGATGATGCGTTATCGATCGCCAATGACTCAATGTTTGGTCTGTCGAGTGCGGTATTTACAAAAGATATGGCAAAAGGCATGCGCTTTGCTCGCGGTATCAGAGCAGGCATGACACATATTAATGATATTTCAGTCAATGATGAAAGTAACTTACCATTCGGTGGCGAGAAAAACTCAGGTATTGGTCGTTTTAACGGTGAGTGGGTGCTAGAAGAGTTCACTAGAACGCACTGGATATCTATGCAACATGAGCCACGCGAGTATCCGTTTTAAGCGATGTATATTTTCAATGCTCTAAATTAAAGTTGGGGCTGTCCTAGATAACTAGTTCAGTTCCTGTTTAACCCATTGTTTTAGCTGGTGTAATTGACGTTTTGGATCA
>NZ_CAJHBN010000025.1:0-24101 GCF_904846655.1 Psychrobacter sp. NC44
CTCATATCAAAACTCCTTATGGGTATTTTATAAGAAATTCTACGTTTGAGCTGTGTTAGTTTAGGGGATAGTTACACCACTTCACGCGTCGTGCGGCAAACACCGCCCAGTCCTTGGACAGATTTTAGATACTGTGTTTCTTCGTCCATGAAAGTGATGGTCACGACTGGTACATCAAAAAATAGCTTTGCCAGATCAATTAGACGCTTAAATGCAGGCTCATCATTATCGTTGAGCACCTGATACTTCCTAAGCTTATTGATGCGTTCTACTTCATCTGCCGCTACTGGGTAGCTGTGTTTAGGTGCGTTAAATATAGACAAGATAGACTCCATTAAATAAGATCAGACGCTCGGCTTGATGCCCGCCTGTTTTATTAATAATTGTAATGCTTCACTCACCATAATCATCGCAACCACCGATGTGACCACTACTGCTGAGCCGTAACCACCACACTGCAACCCGCCTGTCTGACAACTCTTATCTACCCGCGGTGGCTCTGTAGAGTAGACACATTTGATCCCGAACTTTTCTTTTAGTGTACTATTAATGCCTTTTTCGTGGCGCAGCTTATTGCGTAATTTGGCAAGTAAAGGATCTTGGTAACTGTCACGCAAGTCACTCACCCTAATCTGACTAGGGTCTATCTTGCCACCTGCGCCGCCTGCACACACCAATTTTAATTTATTAAAACGACAATGTAGCGCGATGGCAAGCTTGGCATTCATATCATCTACGCAGTCCAAAATAACCATAGGTCTGCCTTGAGCGATAGCGGCTTTTGCTTCATCGCGACTTGGCAATAAAGTGGCGACGTTTTCTACAGTTAAAAAATCATCGATCAAGTTTAGCGTTACTTTGGGATTAATTTCACGAATACGGGTGGCCATCGCTGCAATTTTACTCTCACCAAAGGTGCTGTCTAGTGCAGGCAACTGCCGATTGACATTGGACGCAACCAATACGTCCAAATCGATCAACGTAATAGTGCCCACTGCCGTTCTTGCCAAAGCCTCAGCTGCCCAAGAACCAACGCCTCCAACGCCAATAACGTATACATGCGCATCGGCAAAAGTAGTGACAGCTGCCGTACCATAAAGAGTGCGCGTGCCTTGAAAACGGCGTTCATATTGCACATTGTCTTCGCTAAGCTCTTCTGTCTTTGTAACGTCTTCGGTGCCAATAGACTCTGTCATTGTTTGCTCAAATGGTTGTATTTCACTCATAACAGATTAAATGCTCTTTTAAATTATTTTGGTGGCGCTTATATTATGTCAATTTCTTTATTCATGGCTATCTCATTCACTATCATATCAATGGCTAGCCATACAATAAACCGTCAGTGACTAAAATATGTGGCACTACGATAACGGATAATCCCATTTTGTTTGCAAAGCACTGCAACTGTTGTGCCACAATTGCTTAGCAAGACTGGCAGGTGGTATATTGAGCAACTCACTCAAGCTTAGCAACACCCATGGCAAGTTGGCAGGTACATTTCTATTACGTACGGCTGCACTCCTCCGTGCACTGTCTGAGTTTTGAGTTGGCACTGATGAATCATGGTCAGATATTTGGCACATGATAGGCATCATATCAGGGCAATCCGTTTCTATCACCAAACATTCAATGCCATAGCTATCAACCGCTGCTTGAATGGCGCGGCGCAGTTTCTTAGCATTGGGATTAGTGATTTGACCAGTAACCCCAAGCTTAAATCCCAACTCAACAAATGCTTTGGCTTCTTGCGTCCCACCACTAAAACTATGCGCGATACCGCCAAGTTTGTGTGCATCGTAATCATGCGCTTTTAGTATGGCCAACGCTTCTGCATGGGCTTTACGAATATGCAGCATCACTGGCAGCTGATGAGTCACCGCCATGTCCAATTGTGCCTTAAAAAATCGTACTTGTTTGGCAAATATGTCAGGCGCTTTCATCGCCTCAGTAAAGGTATCCAAACCAATCTCGCCGATTGCTAATGGGCGTTTATCAGCAATCCTTTTTGCCATAGCGGTTAAATGATCGTCAGTATGCTGTTTGATATAAAAAGGATGCAAACCGATCGCAATATGGCTACTAAAATTTGACACTTTTTGTCTATCGACATTGGCTATCGTAGATAATGACAGCTTATTTAACAAACGCTCAGTCTCATACATCCGCTCAAAATGCTGATATAGATAACCCACTAATACCAGATGGCATACTCCCTGAGTGTGAGCCTGCTGCGTCAGTATTTCTCTATCATCATCAAATATTGGGGCATCAAAATGAGTATGCGTGTCAATGAGAGGATAAATAGTAGGTAAGGGCTGTTTGATCATCTTAGGTGAAGCGATAGGGGTCATTGATAGACTCCAAAATTAATAGTTTTCAGCGAGGCGTTCCGTGATTTGTCATTCAATAGACATTATTTGTCATTTTGTAGCAATAACCACATCAATGAACACTTTAGAATGGCAACTTTATTTAAAATGATTTCGACAGTTAAAAAATGCCAATCAACAAAAGAGCTTTTGATAAGTAAAGAGACCTTCAACACGCCCTATTAGTATTATCATGATTGGCTTTTGCATTGTGCTCATCTGAGTGCTCATCTGATACATTGTGCTCATCTAACGCTCTGGTATCAGCTTGTCGACTGCTACGCCGAGGAATCACCAATAAGGCGGTGGCAGCGACTGCTAATAAAAACCACTTTTTAGTATTTGTATGATGTGTCATTGCTTCCACCCCTACCTTTATATCATTATCTGCTATATTTATCAGCAAGTGTTCATACTTACTACTCAATTACTCATTAGTATACTGCGATATAAAAACTGCTATGTTTATCTGTGTTATGAATACGCAAGCTAATGTACGGCGTAGTTTATTTATTACACCGTGTCTCTACATGCTATAAGAATAGGAGGCAAGCGCTTTATTAACCTATCATTAATAAAGCGCTTTTTTGAGTTCTTAACGGTTTAAAGGGTAAGTTGTCATACCATTACTAGGACTGTCTACTTTGGTAAAACCTTGAGACTGAGACTTTGGTGTCTGATCGCGCTTAGGAACAAGGGGATTGAGCGGCATCAATTCATAATCTGCGCTAACATCGCCATTCCAACCTTCCGTACCGCTCAATGGCAGCTGTTTAATGGTACCGTTTTTATCAATGACCAATTGCAGGACTCGCATTTGGTTAAATTTGCGCTCGGTGACACTGGCGACTGCCCTGCCATCACGTAAAATGGTTGGCTGTAAAAATATGATTAAGTTGCTTTTTTGCGTCGTGTCATTGTCAGAGCGGAACAGTCGACCAATGACTGGTACATTACCCAAGCCAGGGACTTTTTGTTGGCGCGTGGTGCTGTTTTCACGCATCAAGCCACCAAGAGCAATGGTCTGCTGATCATCAGCCAGAATCGTCGTATTGATGAGGCTTTTATTGGTGATCAAACCACTGGCGTTACCCGTACTGCCCGGCACCACCGACGAGACTTCTTGCGAGACCTCCAAGCGTACGGTGCCATTGTCGCCAATATGAGGAATGACATTTAGGTTGATACCAATATCCTGACGATCAATGGTTTGAAAGGGGTTGCTAGAATCGTTGCCACTGGTGGTAAAGGAGCCTGTCACAAAAGGCACGTTTTGACCCACTAAAATACTGGCTTTTTCGTTGTCCAATGTCAAAATTGATGGCATAGACAGCAGATTGGCACTGGTAGAAGAATCAAGTGCTTGCAAGATAGCCCCATAAAACTGGGTGTTTCCCTGACTGTCTTTACTGCTATCACCAATACCAATCAAAGCACCAGCTATCGAGCCTGCTGCTGCACTGATACTGGCGGCACCGCCACCCAACGCCGCGGCGGCAAGTGCTGTAGCACTCGCGCCTACGTTATTGAAGTTTACGACTCCGTAGCCGCTATTGGCATTGCCAAGCGCCCATTGCACACCAAGCTGGGTCGCATCATCACCTGACACTTCTACAATAGCCGCTTGAATCAATACTTGCGCGCGGCGACTGTCCAACTGATTGACCGCATCTTCAATCTCAAACATCAGCTCAGGTGCCGCATTGACAATAACGGCATTTTGGGTTTCATCAGCGATAATACTAAAAGGTCGCCCGCCAACACCTGTACCAGTACTACTCGAATTGGCACCAGAGGTCGCTGAGGTCGGCGCGTTGTTAGTCGTGCTACCACTAGACTCATTAGTCAAGGTAGCGCCCGTGCTACTGGAATCGTTCAATGATGCAGACTCTAACGAGGACGTTGCTCCAGCGCTATTAATAGATTGATTGGCGAGCAATCCGCGTAGCATATCTGCAATATGACCTGCACTGGCATATTTTAATCGAAAGACACGCAGACCACTCAAACGCCTTGTAGGCGTGGTGTCCAATTGATTGACCATCTCTTTGACTTTAGCAATCATCTCCGGACTGCCTTTCACCAACAATCTATCGCTAGAGGTGTCAGCGATGACTTTAAGCTGGTTATTACCACCTTGTGCTTGCCCGCTACCAGCGCTTGCAACCAAGGCGCTAATTAATTCCATCATACGTTCAGCATCAACGTGACGTAGTGGTATCACTTGCAAACTGTCATTGACGTTGCTATCTAAATCACGGATAAGCGACGTCAGCTGGTTAAGACTATCTGCACGATCGGACAATACCAAAGCATTGACGCCAGGCACGGCAGCGGCATGAGCTGATTGGGGCATAAGCGGACGGATGACACCCAGCACTTCTGCAGCTTGAGTATTGGTTAAATAAATAACACGAGTAGCTAATGCCTCACCAACACTGTCACCACGTAAATCAACAGCCACGCCAGATTGTTTGGCGACATTATCTGGCACCAATTTAATGGTCGTTCCCGAGTCAATCGCTGCAATACCATTGACTTGCATCACACTCAAAAACAGCTGATATATTTCGTCACGCGACAAGGCTTTGTTAGAAATCACCGTCACATTGCCATTAATACGTGGATCAAGGACAAAGTTTTGGTCAGTGATGGTTGCCACCTCATTAATAAAGGCTTTGATATCGGCATCTTGTAAGTTAACTTTCCAGCTCTCAGCACTCGCAAGACCCGTACTGGCAGCCCATAATGGTATGGCGAGGCAAAGAGGACGACACAGGCGCATCAGGCGCTGCAAAACATGGTACAGAGGCGTGACTGAAAAATTATGAAAACTTACCATATTGATGATTACCTACAGTGATGTCGCTTAGTATGTACTGGATTTATTGTGTGCTGTGCTCAATGATTGCTTTGCTCACTTAACATTCTGCCCACAATGGCATTATTTAAGTGGCACTATCTAAATACTTATTTAATTAAAACTTATTTACTTAAAATAAGGTTTCTCACCCATTTATTGTGCTTAAAACTGCTGACGAATGGTAATAACTTGATCGCCGCGTTGTACCTCTATTTGCGCCTCACCTGATTGCTGTACCTGTTGCAGCACACTAGCATCTTGGGCAGGATTACTACCCACGCTTTGACCATTAACCGTTAGCACTTTATCACCTGGCTCAAGCCCTAGTCGATTACGCAGCTTTGCTGGCATTGCAGGCGTCACTTGATAGCTTTCCCCTGCTGCCATAACCCCCATCCTACTCAAATAACTGGCGGGGTTTTCTTGCAATTCTGTGACCGCTTCATCGATAGCAGATTGCGGGCTACTGTCACTGCCTGTCGCAGCGGACTCTTCCTCAGTATTTTGTGTAGGCTGAGGGGCGTTAGGCAACATGCTGTTCTCTGGCAAGCGCTGATTACTGACGGCACCTGCGATCATGTCACTTTGGTCTAATGGCATCGCGGCTGGCATGCTAATGACGGTTTGCTTGTCGCTAGCATCAGCGATGACAACCGAGTTCCAGTCGACAGCGACAAGGGTATAGCCACTGTCTTTTAGCGCATCACCGATTCGATAGTTTTTCACTTCACCATTGACGTCCAATAGTGCCGAGGACATGCTCTCTGGCATTGCTAACAGAACGCCTTTTAGATTGACATTGGGCGGTGGCTGCACTGCTGCTGCAATAGGTTCAGGGTCTGCAAAAATAGCAAATAATCCACTATAGTCCTTGCCAGATGCCGATGTATTTTGCAAAGCTGCTGGTGGCAACATCGGTGCCAATGGTGCGGCGAGCAACAACCATAGTAATCGAGCCGCTGTCCAACATAACCAAGCAACAGCCAATAACAATACCCAACCTGAGAATCGATTAAGGGTATTAAGCACAGGTTTTAAAGTTGTAGAAACATTCATCATCTAGCGTGTCCCCAGCCCATTTAGCAGCGGCTGACGCACACTGACGACTGGGGTATCTTGGGGTGCTTGCCCTTTATACTCAGGCATACTTTCTAATAAACGCTGCGTCAAACTGACATCCAACATATTATCGCCATCGATATATAAGTCGCCCAAGCGCTTATCTTGATTGTTTAATAAATTGATATGAAGCAGGTTTTTATTATTTTTTTGCTCGGCACTTAACTCAGCACGCATCGCAGGCATGGTCAGATAAAAAACCTTGCCACCGCTAGGATAGCCTATCTCACCGCCGACCCATGTCAACTGACCATCCGCTTGAGTAAAACCAGATGGATTTTTTGTTGAAGCGTTTTCTGCTGCAGCACTTGAGCCAGACTGACGGCTGAGCGAGACATTATTGACCTGAATCGGTGTATTGGGCAATTGCCAATCAACCAAACTTGCCAACGTCTCAGGTGCTACCTTGCCGCTCATATTATCCACTTGCCATGAGTTGGTGCCTATTTTTACTTGTCCATTGAGGCGGGTTTGTGCTGAATTGATATCGACCTCTGCACTTATCTTACCCAATAACAAATGCCATGGCTGCCACGACCATTCCGCCGTACCTGTGAGCGGTGTCGCTGCTAAAGGCATCTGCCAGATAACGGAGCCTTGCCATAAATTACCCGACACATGCTGTACATAAGGCGTTTCGGGAGCATACTTTTCAAGCAGCCACGCCGCTGGCATTTGCAATACAGCAAATAATGCAAATAATACAAACCCAACCAGCCACCACAGCTTACGAGGGCGCTTATGAGACGACGCAGATACTTGGGGCACGGTTGCATAACTCTTATATAAGACAAAAACGTCATTATCATAACAAACAATGGCATACAGATGACAGAAAAAAAGCCAGTATCTTTTTACCAAAATAATGGCAATAAAGATACTGGCTTTTATCAGCTTCTAAGACGAAAGGACTATCACGATCAAACGCTATCATTACACACAAATCATAAGAAACAATCCCAATGATCAGAGTAGATGTAACATGGCGCTTTTTTAAAACAGAACTTATTTAGACGAGCGTTTATTTTAAATAGCCTTTAATAAAAATTGTACCTTGCTAAATTTAAACCGACATCATCTTGTTAGCCACTACACTATCTAGATAGCAAAATCTTCGATACTACGACCTGCTGCTAGCGCTTCAACCAACCACGTTGGCTTGCGACCACGGCCAGTCCATGTTTCTTCGTTGTTGTCAGTATTGCGATACTTGATGCTGCGTTTTTTCTCTAGCGTTTCACCAGCTTTTAGAATCTCTTCGATAGAGGCATTGCTGTCTTCTGCAATTTTCTCAAACTGCATATAAGCGTCATACAAACGCTGATGTTGTTTTTTGGCAATAAGCTGCTGGGCATTTTCAGTGATGGCACGTAGCTCATCAACGTTCAGGTTTTCTAAATCAATGGCGGTATTTTTGCTCATAATAAATCCAACTGTAAGATAAAAAATATAACCTTAATAGATATTATTCACTATTAAGAACTAAGAATGACGTATTCATCATTAAATACAACGATGAATGTCAAAAATCGATATTTTTTGAACCAAATAAAATATTGTTAGCCACAATAGCTAATGGCGTAGATAATATAAACAAAAAACCTTGCTATCACAACAGTAGATTATTATATCTACTATAGCAAAGGTCAGTGAATAGTAAAATCGGGTAAATGAAAAACCATTATTTATTTAATAGTTATTCACAAACAGTTATTAATTTTAAGATAAAACCAGTCTCTATAAACAATGTCCTAAAAACGATTGAACGAATAACTCAGCAAACATAAATCCATTAAAAATAGCAACTAATTGTTTCCATATATATACTTACCGATTAGTTAAAAGCGCTATTGATTAATCATGCTGATCACTAAGCTCATTCATCAAATTATAGGCTGCTTCGGCGCTCAATAAATAGGGATTAAAATCAATCGTTGTCGAATATTTTAAATAAATCGCCGCATTTTTTTCAGTCGGTGAAGCATAATTCATGGACCATTTAGACCATGCTCGATGCTTTAACTCACGTGTTTCAATAACCTGTAAGTCATGATGACGCGGATCAGCAATTAAACTATATAACAGACGATTGATCTGTGCTCTTGGCCCTTCAACGGTTTGCAAAAAATAATCTTTATTAAACGTCAGCATACCAGTGATGCCATTGGCGGCATTATTTACTTGTGCTTGCTGCAAGATTTCGTTGAAGTCGTTGGCCGATACATCTGGGTTGGCACGGCTAGCGTATGTCATGCTCATCAAAATGTGTGCATCTTCCATTGCTGATGTCATATCTTATCTCTTTTAAAATGTCATGGGTGTGATGGTTCTTAGCTTTTATACACGTCAGTCAATTAGCCAATAGAAAACCATGGTTTCTTCTTTTTGGCGGCGCTCACGGCTTCTTGCTCTTGAAGGTCTGATAACGTCTCAATCAACATCATGATTTGATTGGTGTTCATCAAATAAGGATTAAACTGAGTACCTGTCGAAAATTTAAGCGCAAGTCCTTTGTTTTCATCGCTCGGAATCAAATACTTCATTGACCATTTACTCCAATGGCGCAGCTCTACTTCACGGCATTCGATGACTTGTAAGCCATGATGCCGATTATCTTTAACCAATTTTCTGAGCAATTCATTGATGACGGGTCTCGCCCCTTCAATACTTTGCAAAAAATAATTGTGATTGAACACCAAAGCACCCGTAATACCATTGCGCTCATTATTTTGCTGAGCTTGTGTCAGGATGCGCGTTACTTCACCTTTAGGATTGTCGGTGTTATAACGGCTAATGTAAGTTAAACGTAAAATAATATGCTCGCCATGATGCATTTTTAGGCGATTTAATTCTGAAAGCTCAGCTGATTCCACAAAACACTCCAATTAGTTTGCTAAATTTTTCACCTATCACCACCCAGCTACTGTCTTTTATAACCAAGTATTTGTGGTATAAGTCATTTGTTTTATAAAATAAGTCGCGTATATATTAACGTTGAATTTTTTTGATAAAATCATTCATGCCGCGCGATAAATTACTGCTACTGGTGCTCTGTATTTCTTTGACCAAACTCAATAATTGCGAGCTATCCCCGCATTGTTCTAAACTCAACAAGTAACCCCAAGCTTCTACTGGTGGTGCGTTTTTTTCAATATAGTTGGCCAACTCTGACTTTATCGTTTCGTAGCTCGCACCAGACAACCTAGCTTTGAAAATACTACTGATTGATTTCTTGCCTAATGCTGCCATTTTATTGAGACCTTTATCATTAAAGGTGCGATCAAACTCTGTCTCAATATTTCTTTCAGACAATGATGCTTGAGACTGATAAGCCGGCGGTACTTGCGGCGCAGTGGACATTTGAGAGGCAGCATTATCAGCGCCCACTATCTCTACACACTCAAGCCCTAACAGCAACTCAAATAGTGGTGCAACACCGCCAAAATCGGCAAACATTTTGCTACGATCAAGCGTATCAAGATAGCTTTGATACGTGCGTTTGCCATCAATCATAATGAGCAATGTTCTCGCTTCACGCGGCAATATGCCGAGACTCTGAGATTTAATCTCTTCTCTGCCCAAATCAGTTTTTTGAAACACATCACCATCTTTCATTCTTTGTACTCAGCACTAGCAGTAAGGTGGGCACTTTTATAGTCAATTGATTATAAAAGCGTGACAGCTTTAACCTTTCACATTGAACCAACCCTGTCCTAAGCAGTCGACCAGATGAATTTTTATTATTTCGACTATTGAACAGTCAAATTTTGACTTTTTATTGGTTAATAAAAATTACTTTAAATCAAAGCCCCACATTTAATATTGTTTGAATTATTGATTCGAGTGGATTATATCAACCCATTTAATGAACCGTTAGCATTAATTAAATCCAATAGAACAGACGGTCTATATAGGATATGAAAGGTAGTTTTCATAGATTTCAATATAAACTTTGATAAAATAATGAGAATAAAAAAATCGATAAAATCAATGAAGCAGGCTACTGTTTATCCGCTTTATCTTCTTACTAAATCGTTTATCAACCAGTAATTAATTTTCTATTTTTTCAAATAACCATCAAGGCGCAACTTTAAAAACAAACAAACGTTTTACTTTTTTAGCGAGATAATATAGCAATTGACAAAGTCTATCTTTCTTAACGCGCTCACTCTCATACGACCTTTATGCGCACTATAGAAAATTTATTTTTTTAAATTATTTATCACTAGGCATAAAAAAACCCTGCAATTGCAGGGTCTTCTATAGATTACTCTTAACAGATAATTCTAAGGTATATCCTAGAACGGAATATCATCATCGACAGGACCGTCTGGCATTGCTGTCGGCTTTGACTGTGCAGGCTTTTGAGCAGGTTGATTGAACTGATTCTGCTGAGCAGGTGCGCTTTGATTGTTAAAGCTGTTTTGACCACCTTGAGCAGCTGACTGGTTGTAACCGCCTTGCTGTGCTGGCTGATTGTTTGCTTGCTGACCAAAGTTGTTTTGATTGCTTTGACTACCTTGATTGCCATAGCCACCACCTTGACCCTGATTTTGACCGCCAAAGCTATTATCACTTTGACCACCAGTCGCACCATCTAGCATTTGCATTTGCTCAGCACGAATCTCAGTGATATAACGGTCTTGACCATTGGGATCTTGATATTTACGGGTACGCAAACTGCCTTCGATATAAACTTTACTGCCTTTACGCAAATACTGCGCGGCAATTTCACCCAAACGATTAAATAGAGAAATACGATGCCATTCCGTCGCTTCTCTTTTTTCACCACTTTGCTTGTCGGTCCACTGCTCTGACGTTGCAACCGAAATATTGGTCACGCTACCGCCATTATTAAATTGACGTGCCTCAGGGTCTGCTCCAAGGTTACCGATGATGATAACTTTATTAACTCCGCGCATGATACCGTCCTCTTACTTATGAATAATTTTATGAATCGCTTTAATGACTGTGCAGCTAAGCGCATTCATTAATGATTTTACTGTAATCAATTTTTATTGGAATATCTACAAGCTATCTATTAAAGACAACAATCTATGTCGTTTAGATATATATTATAATTTTTGGGTTTAAAAAACCATGATATTGCTATTTTGCCATTTTATTAAGCGAATTAATACTATTACCAGTTACTGACTTATCAACTCACTCTGTCCTTTATAAACTTATTTAGAATCATTGCTCTCTTTATTGCGATGCATACTCAAGGTGACGCTACCCAGCTCTACGCCAAATTTTTTCATGACTGAGCGATTGAGCATGACGTCTTTATCGACCAGATACATCCAGTCATCAAAATTCACTTTGTAGGTTTTATCCTCAACGGGTAGCTCTAACAAGTAACTCCAATGCAAGGTATTGCCAACCACTTCCCCTGTTGCCTCGCCAATGACATCGCCTGCTGTGCCTTTCCAGCTACCATCAGCTTGTTTGGTCAATCGCCATATACGCTGTGATTTTGACCCATCTGCCCATGCGAACTTCTCATCTAAAACGATGACATTATCGCCTTCGTGCGTGGCATCAATATCGACGTAAAAGCGTTTTTTGACCTCGCCATTGCGACCTTGAAACATGCCCCAACCATCGATTTGACCTGAGAAGAACTCATGCATCTCGAGCGTGGGCGTGCTGTTCTGATAGGCTTGGATATTTTGTGTGGCGCAACCTGAGAGTAGTAACGTGGCTGATAGACCAAGACCTATCGAAAATTTAGCCACTGCTCGAAGCGCAACACCGTGCGACAGCACTTTAAACTTACTCATATTAATTCCTTTTAAATAGAGATAAAGATTTAGCGTTCACTTATTAATAATGGCTGTCTATTTAGTCATTGTCTACTCAGTTTTTGCCTATTCAACCTTATCTCTACTCGCCTAAGTACGTTGTCCATACCCTTTGTTAAATATCTAGTGGACTCTGTGCCAAACTCGATAACTGCATGCGCGAGTCATCTGTCAATTGTGTCTTGTCTAATTTTAAATAAGCGACTTGCTCTTTCGCCATCACGACCAGCTCATCCACGCCATCTACCGCCAGCATTTGGCGTGACCAGTCTTGGATATTAATGTTTTTAGGGATGGTCACAGTAGTACTCGATAGATAAGGCGGCTGAGAAATGGGGATAATAATGAGTAGCGCCACGCCCATAATGACGGCCAAAATTCCCCATGCCAATAGGTTAGGTTGATTCAATAACAACCCGCCCATTGCTCCACCGACAAACGCCCCAAAGAACTGGCTGGATGAATTTAGCCCCATCGCCGTCGCTTTATTGGCGACTGGGGCGCGCTTAGATATCCATGATGGAATCGTTGCCTCAAGCAAGTTAAAGCCCATAAAGTACAGAAGCAAACCTAATATAATACCAACGCCAACCTGACTGCCAATGGCCAATATCGCTAAAGCAGCGGTCATTAACGCAATCGCGCCTAAGAATACTTGACGCATTTTGCGTTTCTTTTCAGCGATGATAATAAAAGGAATGGCGACAGCAAAACCAATAAATAATAAAGGCAGATATACTAAACCTTGCTGACGTACCGACAGACCCATCACTTCATTAAGCTGATGCGGCAATATCACAAATATCGCCGTCATGGTTAGATGCAGAGCAAAGATACCGATATGTAGGCGGTTTAAATCGCCGATTTTGAGGACGGTCGCTAATTGTTGACCAATCGATTTATTGTCTAAATTGTGTTTAAGCACTCGTAGCGGTGTCGGCACAAACAGCAATAACAGCATCGCCAAAACAGCAAAGCCTGAGGTCAACCAAAATAAACCAGAGATACCCAGCGAGCCAACCAATAACGGACCAAAGGCAAAAGCGAGCATGATAGAAGTCGCAATGGTCAAGCCCATCGTTGCCATCGCTTTGGTACGCATTTCTTCGCGCGTCACATCAGCCAATAATGCCATCAATACTGCAGATACCGCGCCACTACCTGCCAGCGCCCGACCAATGATAACCTCGTAAATATCAGTCGCATTTGCCGCAATGATACCGCCGAGAGCAAATAAGATGAGTCCTAAAAAGATAATCGGCTTACGCGGGAATTTATCCGCAGCAAGACTCATAGGAATCTGAAATATCGCCTGCCCTAGACCATAAATACCGACCGCCAAACCAATCAAAAACGGCGTCGCGTGCGCATAATTGTCACCATATACAGAAAACACAGGCACAATCATAAACAGACCAATCATCCGCAAAGCAAATATACCACCGACCCCGAGGATTGCCCGTTTTTCTACGCTATTCATACTTGCCTCACTGGTTCGTCATTGCTGATTTATCACTACTGCGCTGCTTATACTATTGTGATGCTATCAAGACTTTAGCTACAAATTAAGCCCACTAGTATAAGACATTCGCCGTTTGCGTGCCGAGACTTTTGTCTTATTGGTGCAGCCTCCCATACCTCTTCAACCCAAGCCATTCATATTACGCGATTATTTTGTTACCAACTGCATCGGATGCGCAATCACACCTTGAATAATGCGGTCGCCATGACAATAAAGTAAGGCGTCATAAATATTATTGCTCGTCAACTAGAACGATCGCTTAGATGACAAACTCCTCTATAAAACGACATGTTGGTCAAAACCATGACAAAAGATGACTACTACTTAACATTGATTTGATTTAGATTTGCTTAGTCATACGAAAACCAATCACCTCAAAGGCTGTAGAATAAGAAAACAGCAAAATGAACGCCAAGTAGCATACTGCTCAGCAATAAAAATTAAAACAGTAAATTAGGCATCTATAGCTCTCACTTCATCAACGTATAAACATTTTATAAAAATATTATTTATAACCATATTATAAACTTACAAAACATTCACATTTTTAACCAACCATTCTATTGATCTATATTTAGCTTTTAATTTGAGATGTTTTCAATCCCCTTTTAGCAAATAGGAAACCTAACACCGATGGCACACGAGTATATTAAGGTTCGCGGCGCACGCACTCATAATCTAAAAAATATCGATTTAGACATTCCACGCGACAAGTTCGTAGTAATTACAGGTTTATCAGGCTCTGGTAAATCGTCATTGGCATTCGATACGCTGTATGCCGAAGGGCAACGTCGTTATGTCGAAAGTTTGTCGGCCTATGCGCGTCAGTTCCTTTCACAGATGGAAAAACCTGACGTCGATAGTATCGAAGGGCTGTCACCGGCGATTGCTATCGAGCAAAAATCAACCAACCATAACCCACGCTCAACGGTTGGGACGATTACCGAGATTTATGACTACTTACGTCTGCTCTACGCGCGTATCGGTACGCCCTTTTGCCCTGAGCATGGCGAACCGATGGTCGCGCAGTCTGTCACCGAGATGGTCGATCAAGTCATGGCATTGCCAGATGACACCAAAATCATGATCTTAGCTCCAGTGATTCGTGAGCGTAAAGGCGAGCATACGGTCCTGCTTGAGCAATTAATTGGTCAAGGCTTTGTGCGCGTGCGTGTTGATGGCGATGTCTACGATACCGATGAATTACCAACACTCGATAAGAAGAAAAAGCATACCATCGAAGTGGTCGTTGATCGCTTTAAAGTCCGTGATGATTTAGGTAACCGCGTCGCTGAGAGCTTAGAGACGGCGCTACGCTTGGGTCAAGGTTTGGTGACATTACACTTTATGGATGGCAATCCAAAAGAAGGCGGCGATGACAATCAAGTCATGTCAGCTAAGCACTCTTGCCCTGTCTGTGATCGTGCCGTACCTGAGCTTGAACCACGCATGTTCAGTTTTAACAACCCATATGGCGCGTGCCCAAGCTGTGACGGTCTTGGTAAACGTCAGTATTTTTCTGCCGAAAAGCTGATTACCCATCATGAAAAATCGCTCAACCAAGGCGCAATCAATGGTTGGGATAAGCGTCATGCCTACTACTTTGGTTTACTGAGCACTGTCTGCAAGCATTTCAAAATTGACATGGATGCACCATGGCAAGATCTGCCAAAAGAACAGCAAGATCTGATTATGCAGGGCTCTGGTAAAGAGAAGCTGACTTTTAACTTTACTGATGAGCGCGGTCGTAAAACCAATAAGACTGTACCATTTGAAGGGGTGCTGCCTTATTTAGAACGTCGTTATGCCAAAACTCAAAGCAATCTCGTCCGTGACGAGCTAGCCAAATATCTGGCTGATACCACTTGTAACGTCTGCGATGGTGCACGTCTGAATGAGATCTCACGTAACGTGCGTGTTGATGATCAAACCATTGCTCAAATCGTGAAGCTGTCTATCGGTGACGCTGCTGACTATTATAAAACCCTAAAAATTGGCGGTCATAAAGGCGAAGTTGCAGAAAAAATCTTTAAAGAGATTAATGAGCGTCTAAACTTTCTCGTCAGTGTCGGACTTGATTATCTATCACTCGCCCGCTCTGCTGAAACCCTATCAGGTGGTGAAGCACAGCGTATCCGTCTTGCCAGCCAAATTGGTGCCGGACTCATGGGCGTGATGTATGTCCTTGATGAGCCATCGATTGGTCTACATCAGCGCGACAACGACCGTCTGCTAAAAACTCTAACGCGCTTGCGTGATTTGGGTAATACCGTACTGGTCGTTGAGCATGATGAAGATGCCATTCGCCAAGCAGATCACGTCATCGATATCGGTATCGGTGCAGGTGTACATGGCGGTCATATTATCGCTCAGGGCACGGTCGATGACATCATGGCAAACAAAGAATCGCTGACTGGACAATATATGTCTGGTAAGAAGAGAATCGAGATTCCAAGCATTCGTCATAAAGCCAAAACTATCGATATGGAAGTTAAAGGAAAAGCCAAGCCTAAACAAGTACCAATGACAATCGAGCTAAAAGGTGCATCCGGTAATAACTTGCACGATGTAGATTTGACCTTGCCAATAGGGATTATGACTTGTATCACGGGTGTTTCGGGTTCTGGTAAATCTACCCTCATCAACCGTACCCTTATGCCATTAGCAGCAACCCAGTTAAATAATGCATCAACGCTTATCGCTGATAAGCATGACAGCATCACTGGTCTTGAGCATTTGGACAAAATGGTCGATATCGATCAAAGCCCAATTGGTCGTACGCCGCGCTCAAACCCAGCGACTTATACCGGTGTCTTTACGCCGGTACGTGAAATGTTTGCGCAAACGCAAGAAGCGCGTGCCCGTGGTTATAAACCGGGTCGCTTTAGCTTCAACGTAAAAGGCGGACGCTGTGAGATGTGCCAAGGTGATGGTCTCATCAAAGTTGAGATGCATTTCTTACCTGATATGTATGTGCCGTGTGATACCTGTGAAGGTAAGCGCTATAACCGCGAGACCTTAGAGATTCACTATAAAGGTAAAAATATTGCCGATGTCCTAGATATGACTGTAGAAGATGCCACTGAATTCTTCTCAGCCATTCCAGCGATTTATCGTCGTCTGCAAGCACTGATGGATGTTGGTCTTAGTTATATCCGTCTTGGACAGTCTGCACCGACGTTATCAGGTGGTGAAGCTCAACGGGTTAAATTAGCTCGTGAGCTTGCCAAACGTGATACCGGACAGACGCTCTATATCTTGGATGAGCCGACCACTGGTTTGCATTTCCATGATATCGATAAGCTGCTGCATATCTTACATGCCCTACGCGATAAAGGTAATACTATCGTTGTCATCGAGCACAATCTTGACGTCATCAAAACGGCAGATTGGGTGATTGATCTGGGCCCTGAAGGCGGTAAAGGTGGCGGACTGATTATTGCGGAAGGTACGCCTGAACAAGTGGCTGAAGTCAAAGAGTCCTACACGGGTATATTCTTAAAGCCGATGCTTGAGCAAGGCATGAAAGAAGTCAGCTAATACACGCTAGTAAATGATTAATAAAAGGCTACTCTTTAGGGAGTGGCCTTTTTGTTGGTGGTGATATATAAAATAGACTTTAAAAACTCTATTTTAAAAAGTATAAAATCTTGACATTTGTTGCTCAAAAATTACTGATAAGTTATAATCTTTATCTTATTTACCAACAATTTAAACAACTTTGTAGTACTTACCCTTGCAGAAATGTGCTGATGATATTACACATGAAGATAAAGTAGAAAAAAATGGCTTTAATTAACTGTCCTGAATGTTCTAAAAGAATTAGTGATCAAAGTACTGCTTGTCCTAGTTGTGGTTTCCCTACTCCTTCAGAACAGATAGATAACAATAATTTGCTAGCAAGCAGTCGTCAAAGACAAAAGAATAGTGGCTGTTCTGGCGCAACTATCTTCCTAATCATTATTATAGTTCTTATCGGCTTTTGGCTTGTAAGTGCTTATGATGGCTATACAGAAAAAGCAAGACAATATGATGAAGAGCAGTCAGAACCTGATAAAGAATCACCACAAGTCCAAGAATCAGTATTTAATTCTCCATTAACACAGATACCAATGTTACTTTCTGGTTCAGGTGAAAATGGGCGCTATTTCCTCATCTCTCACTTTGCATCTTATGGCATTGAAAATGTTAAGTATGCACGTAGAGGGAACGAGAGTGATGCTTATGGAGAAATGCAAATTGACTGCGCAAACGATAAGATAAGAAAAACCTCATCAGATAATCTTGAGGCCTTAATATCAGCAGACCTAGGGGATTGGTATACGCCAACACCGGATTGGACAGATCAAGATATTGTTAACTTCATATGTCAAACCAAAAGAGTAGTGTCAAAAAAAATAGAACATCATGAAGTAGTTGAGAAAGTAGTAACGCTAGAAGCTCCAAAGAACGAAGTAGTTGAAAAGGTAACATTGGAGCAATTCAAGCCAGAGCCGGTCATGTCAGTAGAAGCAAGATCGAGGGAAGTTTTATTATCAAATGCCCCTTCGGGTAGTGAGAAAGAATATGAAGTACGCGAAACACCAATAAAAACAAAAGAATCTTACAACGAAAAAGTAGTTAATAAAGCAGCGGACTATAAAAAAGAGAGTGATATAGAACGCAGAAAAAGTGATGATCGAGCAATATGTGAACAAGCTATAAAAGTAAACAGCGCTTACCTAGGGAAGGACGAACCGGAATATAGTCAGTGGAAGGCAATTGAGCGTGCCAATTGTATGCAAGATAAACTATATGAGTAAAATTAGTGGATACAAATCGGTGTTATTTGTAAGTGATGTATCAAAATAAGTCCAGAAGCGAATTAGACAGAACGAATATAGTCAATTTTGGCTGTGGGAATAAGCCATCTATTAGCTAAATACAGGAATAAATATGGCAATTATTAATTGTCCTGAATGCACACATAAAATTAGCGACCAAAGCGTATCTTGTACTAATTGTGGACTCCCAACTTCTAAAATGAATTTTTTAATTAAATGTCCTGAATGCTCTGAGTCGATTATTAATCAAAGCGCCTCTTGTAATCATTGCGGCTTTCCTATTGCTAAACCTGCACCGTTCAAAAATATTCAACATTCATCTGAGGAACTTAAAGAGCTTAAACTTCTTAAAGAGCTCGAAGAAGTTGGGGAACCTGACGATTACGTATTTTTCAATCATACAAATATTTTTATCATTAGCTGCATCATCATTTACTTTCTAGCTAAAGAAGAGATTCACTATATTTTACAAAGTTTTTAGGTCTATTCTCAAATTGAAGAAACACAGCATAAGTAACAATTGATATTAAAACTATAACTAAAAAATTGTAAGAAACGGAAAATATATGGCCATTATTGATTGTCCTGAATGCACACACAAAATTAGCGACCAAAGCGTCTCTTGTACTAACTGTGGGCTCCCAACTTCTAAAATGAAGTTTTTAATTAAATGCCCTGAATGCTCTGAGTCTATTAGTAATCAAAGCGCTTCTTGTACTAATTGTGGCTTTCCTATTGCTAAACCTGCACCGTTTAAAACTGTCCCACCTCCTTTGCCGGCTCAAAATTCTACTACTATCGTACGACTAAACAGTAGTAGAAAAAGTAAAGGTGTTGCAATATTGTTAGCTTTATTCTTAGGAGGTTTTGGGATACATAAATTTTATTTAAATCAGGTCTTTTGGGGTATCTTATATCTATTGTTCTGTTGGACATTTATACCAGCAGTAATTTCTCTTTTCGAAGTAATCATACTATTATTTATGAATGAGTCTGAGTTCAATAGACGTTTTGGTTAGCCAGCGTAGGCTAGCTGGATGTACAATACCCAATATCCAGACGTCAGATAAAGTCCAAACCAACCACTTTTCGATATTTCTTCGCAAAAAAAAGGCAAGTCGTTTGACTTACCTTTTTTGTTAGTATTTACTGATTTGATAGCATTTACTGAATTATTTACGTTTAATGGTTCTAGTCGTTACTCCAGTCGTTGCCCCACTAGTTGCGTTAGCAGGTGCTTTAGCCGCCGCTTGATAAACTGGCGTAACCTCAGGTAAGAGTGCCTGAATTTTAGCGATACGCTGCCCAGAGTTTGGATGGGTAGACATTAAAGTAGCTATGGTATTGCTACGACCATTGGCAGCCTCCATTTTTTGCCATACTGCAACGGCAGCTTCTGGATTGTAGCCTGCCTGCGCCATCAAGCGTAGACCACCCGCATCGGCTTGTGACTCTTGACTACGAGAAAATGGCTTATCAAGTCCGTAGTCACTAATCAAACCCAACGCATCATCACTTAACCCTGTTCTTGACTGTAGTTCGGCACCACCTAACTGCAGCGCTAAGCCTGTCAGAATTTTTTGCCCAGCATCTTTTTTACTGTGCTCAGATAGCGCATGGGTCATTTCGTGTCCCATGATCGCAGCGATCTCTGCATCTGTTAACTGTAGCTTTTCTACAATACCGGTATAAAAAGCCATCTTACCACCCGGCATTGCCCAAGCGTTTAATTCAGGTGAACGTATCACTGTGACCTGCCAATCAAAAGGAACGCCTGTTGTATTAGCGCGAACGGCGTAGGGCTTCATACGATTAAAGACGCTTTTAACTCGAATGGCGGTAGCAGAAGTATTATCTACCGCGCCTTGACTACTGGCTTTAGAGACCACTTGAGAGTAACTTTTAGCCGCATCGGTATTTAATGTAGCCGTATCGTACCCTGCCATATCGGCGACCGTAGTACACCCTGCTAAAGTAGTAATAGTAGTCAGTAATAGAGCATTTTTTATTTTATGAAAACTGGTCATTAGACGTCCTGGTTGAGAGATGCAATTGAGTTAAATAGCTAAGCTAAGGGCAATGAATTGATAGACTTAAAACTCCACTATCGAAGTCTATGTCTTGTAACACATTAATTGAGAGCGATACGTAATTGAGAACGTAACTAAAATTCAATCAATATGTAATTATCATGTAAGTAATGTGTCTGAATTATCGAGAAAGAGATTATCACTATAGAAAACAAAAGTCTATTAATTTTATAATCTATTATTTGTTTGATATCACAAGCCCCAGCCAGCCTCCATTTGACGCCTACAACTTTATTCCTTTAATTAAAATCGCTGCTCAGAGAGCATCCTGCAATAGATCCCACCTAAATAAATGCTCGTATCACATTTATCACTCACGCAGCTACCGTACGTTCTATTTTTTCTTTGCCAAAAAAGTTTATAATTTATCGTAGCATCAAATATAATGTCCGATAATATGTCTGCGCGTCAGCTCCCAGACCCTTTATAATAGCGTATCCATACCAACCTGCGTATCTCACCCATGACCACCTCTATCAGCTACGTAAAGCAGCAACGCATTACTCGACTATGCGTGCGCTGCGGCTTACTTCTTATGCAGTATGGCGCTGAGTCTGCCGTAGTCGTGGACTTATCCAAACGTTTAGGGCTTGCCTTGGGGATGAACAGCGTCGAATGTTCACTGAATTTTAACGCCATCACCCTGACGACCATCTGTGACGAGCGCTGTATCACCACCACCAGAGACACGATCAATCAAAGCATTAATGTCAATTTATTGGTACAAATTCAGCAAATTATCAATAAAACCGAAGCCACCGTCGATAGTACCGACTTGATTGACCGCACTACCCTTGCCTTTGATGAGTTGGATAAGACCGTATACCCAACGTGGCTAGTGAGCATGTTTGTTGGCGCATCTTGTGCAGCGTTTGCGTATCTGAATGGCGGCAGCTGGTCTATTACCGCGGTGACATTTATTGCGGGTATGGTGGCGATGTTCACTCGTATTTACTTATCCAAACACCACTTTAATCCTTTTATCACCGTCATTGTGACCGCTTTTATTGCTTCTTTAATTGGAGCGACGACCTACTATTTTGATATTGGTAATAATGCCGATATTGCGGTTGCCTCTAGCGTGTTGCTACTAGTGCCTAGCTTTCCTTTAATTAACTCGTTCTCAGATATCTTAAAAGGCTATGTTAATATTGGCGTTGGGCGTGCGGTGTTTACCTATATGCTCACCTTATCCGCGTGCGTTGGTATCGTGATGGCGCTGGTTTTACTTCGCATACAGCATTGGGGGTTTTGAGATGTGGTTCATTGAAACTGTGGTGCTGTCATGTATTATTACCCTTGGTTGGACGCTCATGTTCAGCGTACCCAAACGCTACATTTTGCCTTGTTTGCTGATGACTGCTTTTGGCTTCGGATTAAAGACTGCTCTCGTTTATCAGCATGTACATATCGTGGTTGCCAGCTTTTTCGGGGCGATGCTTGCCAGCTTTTTAGGCGTGTATTTTTCTAAGAAATATACCTTGCCACCCAAAGCACTTATCTCGCCTAGTGTCATTTGTATGATGCCCGGTATCGCTGCGTATAAGGCGATGGTCAGCATGGTGCAGATTGGTTATTTTGGTTTTTCAGACGAGTTATTTAGCCAAATGATGGTGTACTTGTTTGAAGCGTTGTTTGTCACCTCAGGATTGGTACTGGGTTTATCCATTCCGGGACTGTTATTTTATAGACGACGTGCCATTGTTTAAGTAAGTTTAGATGAGTCCAGTTGGGTTTAGATAGGATTATTAGATGTCAGGCTATTTTTGCCTAAATGCTTTTATATTCTGATGCTAGCTGGTACATCCTCATAAGCAAAACCTTGTAAGATTAATAATGATACCCATTACAATAGAGTTCAAAACAACAGAATTAAAAAATAACAGACGGCAAAATTGTACCAATACGCATCAGTACGTCCTGAATAAAGAGACTTAACCATGACAAAACATTATGATTATATTGCCATTGGCGGCGGCAGCGGTGGCATTGCTTCCATCAACCGTGCGGCGAGCTATGGCAAAAAATGCGCCATTATCGAAGCCAATCAATTGGGCGGCACTTGTGTGAACTTGGGCTGCGTTCCCAAAAAGGTAATGTGGTATGGCGCGCAAGTTGCCGAGGCGATTCATAAATATGCGCCAGACTATGGCTTTGATGTGGATGTTAAAGGTTTTGACTTCCAAAAACTGGTACAGAGCCGTCAACAATATATCGAAAATATTCATCGCTCTTATGACAATAACTTGGCCAAAAATGGCGTAGAAGTGATCAAAGGCTTTGCCAAATTTGTCGATACCAATACCGTAGAAGTGAATGGCGAGCTGATTACCGCTGACCATATTTTGATTGCCACAGGCGGTCACCCGATTCAGCCAGATATCAAGGGCGCAGGATACGGCATCGATTCTGACGGCTTTTTTGCGTTGAATCATTTGCCAAAACGCGTGGCAATTGTAGGAGCTGGATATATCGCTGTTGAAATCGCAGGCGTATTGAACAGTTTAGGCGCTGAGGTACATTTGTATGTACGCCAGCACTCGCCGCTGCGCTCATTTGACCACAGTGTAGTAGAGGCATTGCTCATAGAGATGGAGCAAGACGGTATTCAGTTGCATACCAATACCACGCTCACGGAAGTCAATAAAAACGAAGATGGCAGCCTGACTTTGTGTACCGAAAATGGCAGCCTAGACACGACAGATTGCTTGATTTGGGCGATTGGTCGTGCGCCATCGACAGACAATATCAACCTGCAAGTGACGGGTGTAGAGACGACCAAGTTTGGCAAAATTAAAGTCGATAAGTTTCAAAATACCAATGTTAAGAACATCTATGCGGTCGGCGATATTATCGAAAACAGTGTGGATTTGACGCCAGTAGCTATTGCAGCAGGTCGTCGTCTTTCAGAGCGCTTGTTTAACAACAAACCTAATGAGCATTTGGACTATACGTTGATACCAACGGTGATCTTTACCCATCCTGCTATTGGTACGATTGGTTTGTCTGAAATCGACGCGGTTGAACGCTATGGCAAGGATAATATCAAATGCTATACCTCAACATTTACCTCGATGTATAGCGCGGTGACCCAGCATCGTCAGAAGTGTATGATGAAACTGGTGTGCTTGGGCGATGAGGAAAAAGTCATTGGTCTACACGGTCTTGGCTTTGGTGTCGATGAGATGATTCAGGGCTTTGCGGTCGCCATCAAAATGGGCGCGACTAAAGCGGACTTTGACAATACGGTTGCCATTCATCCAACTGGCTCAGAAGAGTTTGTGACAATGCGTTAATTTGAGTAGGTAGTATTAATAGAAAGCCTACTCTATAAAACAACTCCATAAGTGGTAAAAAACTTATGGGGTTGTTTTATATCAGTATATTTTTTTAACGTTAACCACTAAATTGATGTTACTTAATCAGACGAATAGGTGTAATGGACAAAATTCATGCTGGCGTAGGGTCTAACGCTATATACTGTCTATATTTGCAAGGAATCAACGCC
>NZ_CAJHBN010000026.1:0-22582 GCF_904846655.1 Psychrobacter sp. NC44
TGATCCAAAACGTCAATTACACCAGCTAAAACAATGGGTTAAACAGGAACTGAACTAGTTATCTAGGACAGCCCCTTTAAAAAAGCCATTACGAATAGATATCGTGTCAGACGTGGTCTGCCCTTGGTGCGCTATCGGCTATAGTCAACTAGCCGAGGCATTAAAACAAACCAACACTCCGCACGAGATTCACTGGCATCCATTTGAGTTAAATCCTAATACACCGCACGAAGGACGAAACTATCGTGAGCATATCATGGAGAAGTACGGTACGACTGCTGAGGACATTCAAGAGAACCGAGCTAGAATGACAGAAGTAGGTGCTGAAGCTGGATTTGATTTTCAGTTTACCGATGACTTTCGTACTTACAATACTTTTAATGCGCATCAGTTGCTGCATTGGGCCGATCAACAAGGGCGTATGCACGAGCTAAAACAAGCATTGTTCGTCGCACACTTCGTCGATAATCAAAATATATCAGATTATAGTGTGCTTGCCGATGTTGCGGCCGATGTTGGACTGGATCGTAGCGAAGCACTGGCGGTCTTAAAAGATCAGCGATTTGCTGCAGCGGTAGAAAAAGAAAAGCAGCATTGGCAGCAACAAGGCCTTCAAAGTGTGCCATCTATGGTTTTCAATGAGCGTCATTTAATTAGCGGTGCTCAAGGTGTTGAGAATTATAAAAGCATATTGCAGCAGTTGGCCGACATGCCAGACTAAGTCATCTGTTGATGGTTGAGTTTTCAAGACTAAGAGTTTTAGAAAAGCTAAGGATTTTAGAGTTACTATATAGTCTCGGGCTATACAGTAACTCTAAAATCCTTTTTTTCATACCAAAAACATCTTAGCAATCAGCCTTACTTAATCGGCAATAACCCTTTAGCAGTGCTTATTTGCAAATAGTCAACATGCACTACACGACAACAGGCTTATCAATACGCAGCGCTTCTATAGAGAGCGCCATATCTTCAGCCAACGCTTGCACCGCTGCACTCTCGACATCACGCTGCGCAAAAGCACGCAGCCCCATGATTTCCGCCTGTAGTCGTCGTCCAAGCCTAGTTGCGTCGAGCTCAGTATCAAGCTCACCCAGCCGCTGTGCTTCGGTAAAGTAATTTATAAAACGCAGCTCCATACCTGCCAGCAGCATTTCAACTTTTTGTAGCGCTGTCTGCTCACGAGCACCAAGCTCCAGCAAGCTTTTGACCAGCATGCAAGCCTGACTCGGCAGCCCTTTATCACGAATACCGCCCAGCTGACGCACGAAAGCGGCTAACCCCAACAGCGGTGATTGATAAGCGCCCATTACCCGCTCAAGCTCACTCAAACCTAGACGAGCATAGTAGTCTAACGCTTCTTGAAATAATCCATCTTTACTGCCAAACGCAGCGTAAATGCTTCCTGGACGCATATCGAGCGCCTCTTCTATGTCTTTTAACGAAGTAGCATGAAAGCCTTTTTGCCAAAAAAGCTGTAACGCGCGTTCTAAGGCATCCTGACGGTTATAAAGTGCGGTACGTGACATAGTTTTTCCATCTCAAAAGCTGTAATCTCATATAAAAACAAGCACAGCGATAAAATTTGAATGATTGCTCAATTTTATATCGAATGGCATTCTTAGTCCAGTAAAGTTAATTTACAAAGCAAATATCTTATTTAGCCATTGGTAGCAATTTCAATGGCTAAATAAAATATGAAAGCGCCCAACGTTTAATGACTCAATAGTACATGCTTGCTTTTTTGATACGCAGACAAGCCATCTACACCCAGCTCACGACCGATACCGCTTTGCTTAAAGCCGCCCCACCCTGAATCTGGCAGTACAATTTGCTGTTCATTGATCCAGATATGACCCGCTTGAATCTGTAGCGCCATCTCTACGGCCGCCTTTTCATCAGCGCTGACAATGCTCGCGGCCAAAGCAAACTGGCTATCATTGGCCAAAGCAATCGCCTCTGCATGGTCGGTAAACGTTTGACTCACTAAGACCGGCCCAAAAACCTCTTCTGTCCATAACTGACTGGTCACTGGAACATTGGTATAAATCGTCGGCATCGCAAAATACCCTTGTCGATTTAAGACCTCACCACCTGTGAGACAAATCAGGTTTTCGGCAGTAGCAATGTCGAAATATTTTTTTACTTGATTGAGTTGCTGCTCACTAACCAGTGGACCCATTTGCGTGTCAGTGTCAAAGCCATCACCAATTTGCAAACTTTCTGCCTTAACTTTTAATGTGTCGAACAACGACTGAGCAATGCTTTCATGAACGAGCAGTCTTGAGGTGGCTGAACAGATCTGACCAGCATTGGTAAATATACCACCGATGATTAAATCACAAGCGTGGTCGATATCAGCATCTGCACATACGACGATGGCTGACTTACCGCCCAGCTCTAAACTAATATCCTTGATACCTTTTGCCGCTTGGCTCATTACCTTTTCACCAACGGCGTTGCTACCAGTAAAAGAAATTTTGTCGATTAATGGATGGCAGGTCATGGCAGCGCCCACTTCAGCTGCACCCGGTAAAATATTAACGACTCCTTTCGGTAGTTTGATAGCAGACAATATATTGCCCAGCATCAACTCTGGCAATAATGTCACCTCGGAGGGCTTTAATAGCACCGTACAGCCTGCAGCCAATGCAGGGGCTAACTTCCAAGCAGTAGTGACCATTGGAAAATTCCACGGGACAATAAGGGCGCAAATACCAACAGGCGCATACGTTTTTAGCAAGCGTATGCCTGACTCGCTGGTGGGTACCTCCAACCAAGTCGCTTGTTCTGTGATGATATTGGCATAATAGCGATAACAAGCAATGGCATCGCTCACGTCTATTTTTGCCTCTTCAATGGGCTTACCATTATTTAACACAGACAATCCAACCAATTTGTCAAACTGCTGCTCCATCGTCTCGGCAATGGCATTGAGATACGATGCACGCACGCTTACGTCGGTTTGCGACCAAGATGGATACGCCATAGAAGCCGCATTAACTGCCATTTCTACCTGTGCCTTGGTACACAATCGAGTGGTAGCGATGATTGTTCCCGAATTTGAATCATATAAATCATAACTTGAATCATGATTCGAATCATAGCTATCAGCATCAGCAGTATCGGTAGCAGGTGCTTCAATAGTCATCCATTTGCCATCTATATAGGCTGCATTTAACATCACTTCATCTTGAACCGTTTGGATGGCGCTTTCTCTCGTTAAACTGTTAGCATTCGTCATTTCCATGATGGTCAATCACCTTATATGGTTTGATATAATTGTTTTTATGCCTATTGTATTTATAAGTGTCTCTGTCAATCATTGGCTAAGTAATCGGTTTATCTAACTAAAGAATAAACCGGTTATTTGGCACATTATCGTTATGCTAGAGGATGGGTTGATATTGGCTACATAGCTAATAAAGTAAATGCGCCACTGACGTAATCACAACCAAACTGATCAGCGTACGAAGAATAAAAATCATGAACAGCTCTAACACATTAAGCTTGATGTTTGATTTCAAAATCAGCGCGCCCACTTCAGACATATAAATAATCTGAGTAATAGAACATGCACCAACGATAAATCTTGTCATCTCACTCTCAATACTTTTACCGACCAAGGCTGGCAAATACATATCCGCAAAGCCCATAATCATCGCTGGAGCCGCCTCTGCTGCCTCTGGAATTTGTAACAAATCAAGCAGCGGTACCAACGGTGTAGACAACCATTTAAACACAGGCGTATATTCGGCTAAGCCCAGACCAATCGTACCAATTGCGAAAATCACGGGGATTAGCCCAAAATAGATATCGAATAGATTCTTTACACTACGTTTGAACACTTGACCCAGACTTGGCATTGAGTGCGCGCGCGTCACAGCACGATTGACCGCCCATTGGTAGGTCGTGTACTGAGCAGGAATCCCTTCATCGAGCATACTTTTGCCAGAATGATAGGTGTCAGGCTTTAAGGAAAGTGGCGGTATACGCGGCATAATAATCGCAGCGATAAAGCCTGTTAAAGCAATGGTCAGATAAAAATAAACGAAGTTATCGTCCACGCCGATGGTTTTGGCGACGACATAAGTAAAAGCGATCGAAGTCACCGAAAAAGTCGTCGCGATAATCGCCGCTTCACGCTGGCTATAGTAGCTTTTATCATACTCCTGCATGGTGACTAGCAAGCCGATAGAAGCCGCGCCAAACCAAGAGGACATCGCATCTACCGCTGAGCGTCCTGGCAACTTAAACAGTTTGACAAATATTTTGCTCGCCAGTGTGCCCAAAAACTCCATCAAACCAAAATCCGTCAAAAACGGTAACGATAAAATGGCGAAGAAAAATAAAGGAATCAAAATTGGAATCAAATCTTCGAAAATGACGCCGCCGGTATTACGATTAATAATAAACTCAGGGCCGACTTGCAGATAAATCATCCAGACAAACACCATCCCTAGCAATCGGGCGGTGAGCCAAAACCAATCAACATCGAAGAGTTTTTTGACCATAGAGTCTTCATGCAGGTTGGGTTTTAACACCTTCACAGCCAACGCCCCAAGAAAGGAAGTCGTCACGATTGCCATTGCCACATAAACGACAGAACCGCCCAGCAAAGCTTGCAAAGCGTCCGTTAACACACCCAATAAAATCGTAACCTTTCCGTCCCATTGAAACGGAATAATAAATAGTGCAATGCCCAGTGCTGAAAACAATAAAAACTTCCACATTGACGCACGCCACTGCTCTCCTTGCGGCGTTTCTGAATCGACAACATCGTTTCCTAATATCGGTTGCTGCGACTTATCGAGATAATTCGTCATTTAATTCCTCCTTGATGGGCGACGATCGCCAATTTTTCCATTTTGCTGTCTGACCAATGCCTGGATTTAGCGAATTGGTCGGATCTAGTTTTTTATAAAAAGTATGTAGTGCAGGTTTTGCGGTATAGACATGACCCACGTTGTGTTCAGCAGGGTACTCTATACGACGTCGATCATAAAACGCCAACAGCTCATCCTTGAATTTTTTTGCATCTACCTCAGGGTGTAGCAGATAGTCTTGGTGCATGACATGACAGAAAAAATGCCCCAAATAAAAGGTTTTACTGACCTGCTTTTGTAAGTCAATAGGTAGCACTTCATCCCAATCTACGGCATTCCTTGGTAAGGCAATATCGGTAGACAACAGCTCTCCAAACTTTGTGTGGTTAAGGTTGTGATAACGAAACATGGCAGCGGTTGCCGCACTACGAAACACCAATAATGCTTGGGATTCTGCTGCTGTACAAAGATGTACGACGCCTTGATGCTGCTGCATATGGGACTGTAAAAATGCTTGGGCAGCGACAATATGACCATGACTGCGGTTATCATTGCTATTATCATCGTCCGTATTATTGCCATCCGCGACTTTAATGATTAAATGATAACGATAGGAGCTCGCCTGCTCTGCCAAAGAATTGGGTAATGACGGCGGCATGAAAACACCAGTCATTTGTAGCATCCGATCTGGTAAAGTCTGAGGCAGTCGCCATTTATCCAAATAGTAGCCAATCTTGGTTTGTAACCGATACAACGCTCCTATTTTACTGGCTGGTAGTTTTCGCATACTCAAACAAGTATCGCGACCATAGCGCATGGTAATATCGTTGTAATTTTTGTGCATATATTCTGCCAAAATAGGCAGGTTTAGCTCGCTTTTTAACCACTGTTGCCTGAGTGTGGTCAAAGTATCGGCGTCATTGGTCGAGATATAAAACGTTTGTTCTTGCGTCGGTTTGGCAAATGTCGCGACTCGAACCGCAAAGACGATGACTTTGCCTGCTGAACCAGAGGCTTCATATAATCCGTTAGGGTCATTATTAAATCTGGCAGGTGTGTCTGCCTCGCAATCACGCACCTTGTGTTGATAATGGTGGTTTGTACAGGACTTACTGTTGGCACTCTCTGGGTTTTTATTGAACGTGCCAGTTTGTAAGTTTCTAAGCATCTCTTCTGGACCTGCACCTAAATCAATGCCTAAGTGATTGATTAATTCAAACTCACCCATGGCATTACGTTTGGCAAATAGCGACATCTCGGTATACGCCGGACCACGCTGCACCAACATACCGCCAGAGCTGTTGCAAATACCGCCAATCACCGAAGCACCAACACAACTTGAGCCCAGTACTGAATGCGGCTCACGCCCTAACGGCGCAAGCTCAGACTCCAACTGCTGGAGGCTAGCCGCTGGCAAGGCAACCAGCTCTGCTGCATCATTGAGCAGATGAACACCGCCCAATCGTTGCATAGAAATCACGACGACTGCTCGATCGTACTCTCCGTACGGTGTCGAGCCTCCGGTCAACCCTGTGTTAGCAGCCTGAGCAATAATAATCACATCAGCCGCTGCACAGAGATTAATGACGCGCCATAGTGCCACAAGAGAGTCTGGTATCACAACTGCCACGACAGCATTCGTGATAGCCGCAATCGCCCCTTGTGTATACGACTGCTGCTGGCTGGGTTTGGTCAATACATTGGTCGCGCCAACAATCGCGGATAAATCCGTTAATAAGCTTGCCAGCGAGGTGCTCAAGCGACCAGACGAGCGGTTAGCATGTGGCATCATAGACGTTCTTCCTTGAGCGACCAGCCTTTATTATATTTGACGTATTAACATTAGCTAAAGCAGGTGAATGTTTTACCCATTTCAATCAAAAATTCATCGGCTTCATCAACTTCATAGATGATGGGTTGCTTGCCCTTGATATCTTCTTTTAAAGCATCGAGCAATTGCTGTTTGGCTGTGATTCTGCGATAACCTGCGCCAAATCCTGCGGCTAATGGCTCAAAGTTCGGCGTCTTAATATTAACCCCGATTAGTGGCAATCCACCCTCTTCCATATAACGACGAATCTCGCCATAGCCTTGGTTGTTCCACAGCAGCACAATCAATGGCAGCTCAAGCTCGGCGGCACAGATGAGTTCTGCAATCGTAAACTGAATACCGCCGTCGCCAATCAAGCTGACCACTGGACTGTTTGAGCCAATCATGGCACCAATGGCAGCAGGCAAACCATAACCTAACGTGCCAAATCCAGTCGATGAGTTAAACCATCGACGCGTGGCTAACGCCTCAAAACCAAGATTGCCGCTATAGACAGGCTGCGTTGAATCACCAACGAAGATGACGTCTTTCACTTCATCTCGAATCAATTGAAGTAGCGCATTTTGACCAGCAAAGTCTGGTGTCATGTCTTCTATAAGTAACTGTTTTGCCTCGTTTACTCGTACCGCCGCTTGATGATTTAACGCGTGGTTTTCTAAACGGCTACACAGCCCACTTATAGCCATTTGCGCATCGGACAATACCGCGATATCGGCTCTAAAAGGACGCTGTAATTGCTGGGCATCGCAGTCGATACGAATCAGCGTGCCATTGATTTTGAATTCACCATTAAAGAACACATCATAATCAGTCTCACCCAGCTCAGTACCAATCGCCAATACCCAATCAGCCTCAGCAATAACGGCGCGACCTGCCTCTAATGACTGATTGCTACCCAAACTTAATGGGTGGCTAGGTGGCAGCAAACCTTTGGCATTGATGGTTAAAAACGTCGGTGCATCGATAAGCTCTGCTAGGGTTTGCGCGTCATGATCGACATCGACGCAGCCACCACCATAAAGTATCACTGGATTTTTTGCCGCTTTTAGAGATTCAACGATCAAATCTAATTGCGCAAGATTGGGCAGCGGTCTCATTACTTGAGGTAACGTTAAACCATGTGCATCAGTCGATTTTTTTACAAAGTTATTTAAATAATCAGAGGGCTTAGCAACATGACTGGCATCGGCGGTAATCACATCAATGGGCAACTGGATATGCACTGGCCCCGGACGTGCGCCATTAAATAATGCAAACGCTTCAGCGATGACCTTGGGTAACGATTCAGGCTGCCAAATAGTTTTGCTCATGAGTGTAACCTTACTGACCATGCCTTGCTGATCGTGCAATTCATGCAAGTGCCCTTCACCGCTGCCCGTATCTGCCACTTTATTAACACTAGAAATCACTAGCATCGGTATAGAGTCTGCCAACGCCTGCGCCATGGCTGTCATGATATTGGTCATACCGGGGCCTGTGATAATAAAGCATACCCCGACTTTGCCAGACGCTCGGTAATAGCCATCAGCCATAAACCCCGCGCCTTGTTCATGACGCGGCGTCACGTGGCGGATGTTGGTGTTTGGTAGACCACGATATAGCTCGACCGTATGCACACCCGGAATACCAAATACGGTCTCTACCCCATAATACTCTAGCCACTGTACGAGCAGCTCACCACATGTCAGAGACGGCTTGGCGGGCGCTGAAGAAGATGTTTGAAGCGTTTGCGTCATGAGTTAATCATCCTAAAAAGTTCAATCGCGTTTAAATAAGTTGTTCAGTGTTAAACCCAAGCTGCCCTTTAATCCCTTATAAAAAGCAGCTTGATAAAAAGCAGTTTGCGATTATAAATTATTCTTAATACACCGCCTTTACCTTATCGTCATAGCGCACACCCGGTAAGATACATAGCATCTCAAACAGCAAGTTTGCCGCCAATACTGAGGTGTTACCAAATGGATCATACGGCGGTGACACTTCTACTAAATCGCCACCCACCACATCAAGTCCGCGCATACCGCGAATGATTTCTATCGCTTGCGTTGAGGTCAAGCCACCGATTTCAGCAGTGCCCGTACCCGGTGCAAACGCAGGATCAATACCATCGATATCGAAACTTAAATAGACGGGGCCATCACCGAGCTTTTCGCGTACTTCTGCCATCAATGGCGTCAGCGACTTGTACCAGCATTCCTCGGCAGGCACCACACGAAAGCCTTGCTGGGTTGACCAATCAAACTCTTCGGCGCTATAGCCTGTACCACGTAAGCCAATCTGTACCACGCGGTTACCATCGATTAAGTTCTCTTCGACAGCACGGCGGAACGGTGTACCATGAGCGATTTTTTCGCCAAACATCTCATCGTTGATATCTGCATGCGCATCGATATGCACCATGCCGACAGGGCCGTGTTTTTTGGCAAGCGCACGTAAGATAGGCAAGGCAATGGTATGATCGCCGCCCAACGTCAATGGAATAGCACCATGATTCACGATTTTATCAGTATAGAATTTTTCGATGATATCAATGCTTTTTAGCAAGTTGAAAGTATTGATAGGCACGTCGCCGATATCAGCAACTTGTAAAGACTCAAAAGGCGCTGCACGAGTGGCGACATTATAGGGACGAATCATGCGTGATTCATCACGAATTTGTCGTGGACCCAATCGCGCACCGCTACGGTTTGACGCACCAATATCTAAAGGCACACCCACAAACGCCACATCTAACCCTTCTGCATCAGCTTGAGTCGGCAAGCGCATCATAGAAGCAAAGCCGCCAAATCTTGGCATATCGTTGCCGCTTAATGGTTGATTGAATTTCATAAATCACATCCTTGTTTCAGTTTGTTTAAAATAGGCAATTTTTTATATGCTTTGACAATACCTAAATATTTAAAGTCAGACCATGGTAAAATTTAGAAGTAAACTTCTTATTTTTCGTAGTAATTTAGATTTAACCGTTATTATCAGAAGTTTGATATAAATTTGATGTTAGAGAAGTGATAAATAGAAGATTCATTTTGATAGACATCATAGGTACTGAGGAATAATGACCGATGCTAGATGAATTGATAAAAATAGACATCAAAACCTTGCGTAGCTTTATAGCGATTGTAGAGTGTCAGGGCGTGACAGCCGCACAGTCTCGCTTAAATGTGACGACCTCTGTCATTAGTGGTCATTTGACCCATTTAGAAGATCGCTTAGGCATGACGCTTTGTCATCGCGGACGCGCGGGTTTTAAGCTGACAGAAGATGGCGCAGCGGTTTATGAAGCCTGTTTGAGCTTTACTGAAGCGGTTGCCAGTTTTCAGCATCAACTACACTATATTCGCCAATTGGATTCGGTGCGTGGCGGTCATATCCGACTGTGTCTCATTGACCAGATGCCGACGTTTTTTTATGATGCTTTGCGCCAATGCTTGGCTGCTAGCTATCTTGACAATCCCCTTATCCACTTTTCTATCGATGTGCAAAGCCCTGAAAGCATGCTAAAGAAGCTGCTAAGCAACGAGAGTGATATTGGTGTGGGATATTTTGGCAGTTTTCCGCCACTACTCACTTTTCAGCCAGCCTTTATTGAGAAGCAGGTGGTCTGCTGTGGACGCGAGCATCGATTGTTTTATGAATCAGAAGGATTAACTTTTGAGGATTTGGAACAAAACTATCCATGGATAAAACGAGGCTATATTACCGATTTGAGTATCAATCATGTCCGCCCAAAAACCTTGAGTGCCACCACTTATCATATGGAGGCAACTGCGCAGCTCATTCTGGCGGGTCATCATGTTGGTTACTTGCCTAATGATTTAGCCAAGCGTTATGAAGAAATGGGACTGATGAAAATACTACTGCCCAATGAGGCCAGTTACGAGGTCAAGCATCATTGGGCTTATCGAGAAAACTTACACAAACAAGTCGCCGATTTCTTAAGTCAAATGACACGTCTTTTGTGAATAATGACGGCAAATAGCTACATAGCTACCCTGCTGTTAATCACTCTAGATGCTTTAAACCAATGGTTCTAAGCTTCCCTTTATCATCCACTTCTTTTATGACCAACGACCATTCGTCATTGATGTCGACCGTATCACCCGATACTGGCTTTATCTCTAAGCTATCATTGATATATTCAGCGACCGTTTGATCCCACATGCTTTTGGCGCTGTCCTCAGATTTGGATTTGAGTTTATCGACAAGCGACTCAGACGCCATAATACCAGTAAAAAACGGCAAATCTCCAAGCTTCACGCTTGGAGATAGCAGCCAATCGCCATAAAAATCATCCATGGCTTTATGGTCAAGGGTCGTATCGTTGAAAATCTTAGCAATTTGGGTGGCGTGGTTTCCTGTCATCGCATACCACACCCTATCACCGCATTTGAGCTTGGTATTTTCATCAACAACGATAATATGCTGCCTGCGTACCAAGGCAAAGACACTGATTTCATCAGGGTTTATGCGCTTAGAGATGGCCATTGGATGACGATCAATCGCAAATGCCCCTGACTTTACTTCAAACTCATATAAAGTAATGCTTGCTTTGTCAGATACCCAAACCTCATGCTCTTCTTCTGGATCTTTATTACTAGGAATACGCACTTTGAATAAATTTGCCATAAAAGGAATGGTCGTGCCTTGTAAAATCAAAGACAAAACCACCACGCCAAAAGCAATATCAAACAACATAAAAGCGCCGTCTATTCCCGCCATCACCGGTAATATGGCAAGCGTAATAGGAACCGCGCCGCGCAGACCTACCCAAGAAATAAAGCCGATTTCTCTGTCTTTAAATTTAAAGGGTTTCACACTGGTATAGACCGCAATAGGGCGAGCAATAAAAATCATAAAAGCTGCAATCGCGACGGAGTAATACCAAACATCAATCACATGCGATGGCGTCACCAATAACCCTAGTACCACAAATAATACCGCTTGTGACAACCACGCAAAGCTATCCATCACCCGCATCACATGCTCAGTTGAGCGCACTTTATGGTTGCCAATTAGCACACCAGTGAGATAAATTGCCAGAAATCCACTGCCGCCAATCAGATTAGTCGCGGCAAAGACTGCCAAGCCAGCAGACATGATCAAAATGGCATACATACCTTCTGCCAAGTGTATTTTTGGTAATAGCCTTGCCAATAAATAACCAAACAGTAAGCCCATGCCCAAACCAAAGCCAAGCTGCTGTAATAACAACCCTAAAAAGCCCAGTATTGTCTGTCCAGCGGGATCAACATTTAAAGCGATTAATCCTGTCACCAGCAAAATAGCCAAAGGATCGTTCGCGCCCGATTCTAGCTCCAATGTAGCCTGTACACGATCGTTAAGTTTGACGCCGCCATTACGCAATAGCGAAAACACCGCTGCTGCATCGGTTGAACCAACAATGGCCGCCATCAACAAACCAAGTCGCCAATCAACATCGAGTAGCCAAGTGACGAATATACCCAGTATCATTACCGTCGCAAGTACGCCCCAAGTGGCTAAGGTAATAGCAGGCTTGAGACCCACTCGAAATGACTTAAAAGATGTGCGTAGCCCACCATCTAACAAGATACAAGCAAGAGCTGCCTGCCCAACGAAATTAGCAAGCCCGTATTGGGCGAACTCGATACCTAAAATACCATCTTCGCCAGCCAACATCCCTACGATCAAAAACAACAGCAATAGCGGAACGCCCAAGCGCGCCGATAACGTACTTGCCATAATACTGGCGAAAATTAACAATGCCCCTACGAGATAGATGATATTTAAGGTATCCATCTTTTTTAAGCCCTATTTTTATAAATTGTAATGAATGGAGTTATCGCGATAATTCTAATTTTAGTTTGCTACAGGTAGCACCATAAAATCGCTCTTAAGAATAACATCTACGACCGAATCTATAAAAATTATCTGTAGAAATATGTACTGAATTTCATATATACCTTTGATATATTGCCCTTTGACAGAGTTTACGTTTTTTTCTAACCACAACTAAGCCTGAATGTACTGCCATGTAAGGACCAAAATCGCTGCGGCTATTGTCCAAGCGACAACGCCGAACAGTAATGCCTTATATAAGCTGACGTAACCGATGCTAAAAAATACCACAAAGGTATAAATAAGATGCGGTATGACACCGAGCATACTAAATATTAATGCGACTTTTAAATCAGCGGGGCTACGCTCAGTACCCACAATAAAGTGACTGATTAACGTAAATGTGGGGAACAGTGGCGCGAGTGCTGCCAAATAAAAAAATCTGGTTCGCGCGAATAATTGAATCGCCAATACCATTAGAGCACCAATAAGCATTTTTAACCAAATCACGACGGGGTCATCTCCTATGGAATGATAAGGGCTGGAAATAGCCCAATCCACCATGATACTAAAGTCTGCAAACCGACATAAGAGCAATAGCTGATTAATTAATCTATATGATAAAAACGTGCAAAAAGCCCCATCTAGCAATGGGGCTATTCATTTTTATGAAGCGAGTTTTCTATTACTCACTCAATCATTTTTTGGCTTCAGTGCGGCACTGATATCGGCGAGTAGTGGCGGGATATCATGCTTATCAGCGATGACCTCCAACATAACCAATTTGTCTTTTACAGCTGCTGCTTGCGTAAGAGCCGCTTTTAACTCGCCTGCTGTTTCTGCTTTTAGCAGCAGACTATTATCATCGGTGGCACCAAAAGCTTTTGGCATCATCTGCCAGTTACACTTAGGAATGTCATTATAGCGCTGGTTTTCACCATGAATCGCCCGCTCCACGGTATAGCCATCATTATTAATCAGTACAATCACTGGATTGATATGCTCTTGAATCATCACCGCGATTTCTTGAATGGTCAATAATGCTGAGCCATCACCAATCAATAAGACACTGCGCTTGTTTGGCGATGCAATAGCCGCACCCAAACTTGCCGGCAACGTATAACCAATCGAGCCCCACATTGGTTGTCCATAACAAGTCACGCCTTCTGGTAAACGCACATCACTGATGCCAAAATACGCCGTTCCCTGTTCTGCAAACACCAAATTATTATGGTCTAGATGATCGGCAATGATATGCCATAGATCATCTTGAAAAATAGCCTCGCTGTCCTTACCCTGCTGCTCATGCGGCTTGACTTCTTTACAGAACGGCTTTGGCACAATATTAATATCTGAGGTCAAGACTTCATGTAGCGTTTTTAGGGCGTCTTTTAGGGCAATGGGCGCAAAGTTTTTGCCAGCAATGCTCGCGCGCTCATAATGCAAATCAACCACTGTACTTTCATCAATATCTTGGCTAAAACCTGCCGTCGTAGTATCGGTATATTGCACACCTATTTTTATTAAGCACTCACAGTTTTCGACTGCATCCTTGACCACGGGACGTGATGCCACGCCAGCATAAGTCCCTGCCCAACGTTCACTATTTTCGTCAAGCAAAGTTTTGCCCCATGATAACGTCGTATAGGGAATATCCGTATCGGCAATCAATGCCTTAAGCTGCGGCTGTAGTCCCAAACGATGCACCATCAAATCTGCCATCAGCGTCGTGGTTTTGTTTGGCAGAAACTCTATGAGCGCTTGTTTAAAATCTGCCAATGCTGCTTGACTGGTGATGTCTTCTTGGCTATCAACAAGCTTTGTAGTCGGTGGATAAATAGGTTGACGAGCAACGTCAGGCGATAGTAACAGATAGCCTGGACGATGTTTTTTAAGAATTAAGCGAATCACACGGTCGATTTCTGAGGCAGCATTTTCAGGGGTAAGCTGCGCTCGTGCTACCGTGACCGGCTCTACCATCTTAATAAAATGATTGAACACGCCGTCACCAAGTGAGTGATGGATGCGGCGCTTTGAATCTTGTAAAGCCGTACTTGGCGCGCCTACGATATGTAGCACTGGTGCATACTCAGCAAAAGAGCCTGCGGTCGCGTTAATCGCTGACAATTCTCCCACCCCAAAGGTCGTCACCATCGCCGCAAAGCCGCGCTCACGTGCATAGCCGTCAGCTGCGTAACCTGCATTTAACTCATTGGTGTTACCCACCCAGCGCAGCTTATCAGAGGCAATAATATTATCTAAAAAAGTTAAGTTGAAATCACCAGGTACGCCAAATATCTCTGACGCGCCTGCTTCTGCGACACGATCAAACAAATAATCAGCGATGGTATATTGTTGACTCATAGTACTTATCCTTAAGTGTTATCTTTATAAATCATGAAAATGATTAATATGGTTAAAGTCATTATAAAACTGTATTCCAGCCTATTTATAGAAAGCAAAGCTTTTGGAATATAGATTACAACAATCTGTTATATCACAGATGAAGGCTAGGATAATATGCCAATTTACTATCTTTTACTTTTTTTCATACTAACTGTTGACACGTTCAAAAAACTGCGTATAATACGCCTTCATCAACTGACGATAGTTAATTGATAATTAGCGGGAATAGCTCAGTGGTAGAGCATAACCTTGCCAAGGTTGGGGTCGAGAGTTCGAATCTCTTTTCCCGCTCCAAATACTTAAAAAGCCTCACTTAACAGTGAGGCTTTTTTTTGTCCAATTTTCGGGGTTTGTAGAGAAATTCTCGAAATATCTTTTTTAATATAGTTAAGTTTATCTACTCAGTCAAAAAGCTCGTTTTCGGTGCGGTGCCCATTTGGTGCCCAAACTGTGCCCTGCCCTAAAACCTCACCTACATAACTGACCACAACCTAGCTATTTTTCGCTAAAAACCATCCTGACACCTAACCTAATAAATTTGGCACTATGATGATTTTGAACCCAACCTCAATTCAGCAAAAAACGTGTTTTTTAAATGCATCATTTATTGGAAATGTATTTAAGATCCACACTATTTAAAGCTAACCGTCATTTAAAAATTGATGACTCCAACCTAACAATAGAAATTATTAAGCCTTGTAAATATGCTTTAGCCCTAATCAGTTTTTGGCTAGAAATTCCTTATCAATGGTTATCGCGATAGTTAATTCACTCTTTTCCTGAAGAGTCGTCCTCACCAAGTTCATCTGGAACATACTTCAAAATATCCCCTGGCGTTACTTCTAATACATTACATAGCTTACTCAAAGTATCGAACTCAATTCTAGTCGTATCATCATTATAGATTCTATGCAGCGTCGATTTACTGATATCTGTCATTCTCACTAAATCTGCTACACGCAACCTTCTTTCTGCTAAAAGAACCGGTAAGTTACATGAAATCACAATAAATTCCTTATTGGTAAGTAAAAAGTACTTGCCAATGACTACTTTTCTGATAATATAGTACTCGTTGGCAATAACAAAGTGTTTATTGAAAACTATTTAATACTGACTGGAGAACTATTATGTCACAGACCTATCTCACCACTCAAGAACTAGCCGAACGTATCAAATACGATGCGCGTACTATCCGTAACCAACTCAAGGACACTGTCTTGATCGAGAACATTCACTATATACGCCCCTTTGGCGGTCGTAAGATTTTATATGTATGGGAACGTATTGAAGAAGATATGTGTAAACCGGTGATGAGTGCAATCAATGGAATGGCCTTACAGTAAATTTTACATAAACAAGGAGCTAAACAATGGCATCAGTAAGAGCAAGGCGTGGCAAATTATTTATAGATTTCACATTTATGAATATTCGTTGCCGTGAGACAACAAACTTCCCTGACACTCCAGTAAACGTTAAAAAGCTGACTTTAGTAGCAAAAAAAATGGAAGCAGAAATCACCCTAGGCATCTTTGACTATGGTGCCTACTTCCCCAAGAGCACGCGTTTAAAAGAGATGACAGCACTGGCTGACAGAGCGGAAGCTTGTATCAGTCGTAATCCAACCTTTAGGCAGTTTTCAGTGATTTGGTATGAGGAGAAGAAGATTGAATGGCGGCTGAGCTATCGGCAAAAGACGCAGATTATTTTAAATAAGTACTTGTTACCTGAGTTTGGTGGTAAAGCAGTACATGCGATAAAAAAACCAGACTTGCTGACCTTCCGTAGCTCTCTCGCCAAAGTTCGTTACGGTAAAGATGGTCAGTCAAGTCTGTCAGTAGCACGAATCAATCAGATTATGATACTCCTTCGTATGATACTAGAAGAAGCATCAGATCGCCATGAGTTTGAGATGCCTTATAAAAATATTAAGAATCTCAAGCAAGCTCGTCCTGATGTCAGTCCTTTTACATTGAGTGAGGTATGGCTGATTTTAAAGCATGTGCGCGCGGACTATAAGCCTTACTACACTATTCGCTTCTTTACAGGAATGCGTACCAGTGAAATTGATGGGCTTAAGTGGGACTGTATTAACTTTGATCGACGTGAGATTAGTATTAGAGGGGCATTAGTGAATGGGGAGATGGGTCCGACTAAGACGTTAGGCTCACAGCGTGATATTGCGATGTCACAGTTGGTCTATGACGCCCTAATAGAGCAGAAGACGCGCACCTTTGGTAAGTCAGAGTTTATCTTCTGCAACTCACAAGGTAATCCGATGGAGTACCGTAATGTGAATAGGCGGATATGGAAACCCACGCTTGCCTTACTTGGCCTGAAACACCGGCGTGCTTATCAGACTCGGCACACGGCAGCGACGCTTTGGCTCGCTGCTGGTGAGAACCCTGAATGGATAGCACGGCAAATGGGTCACAGTAGTACAGAGATGCTGTTTCGGGTGTATAGCCGTTATGTACCTGATATTACCCGTCAAGATGGCTCAGCGATGGATAACTTGCTGCTTGCGAGTAAGGAGAAACTGACAAGCGCATCGAATAGCTCTGAGACTGACAAGGAGACGTCACGATGAAAATCATTAATTATGAAGATCTGTTTGGTGAGTTTAAACCTGACGGTGCGATCAGTGAAGACGCGAATGTTATCGCTAATGCATTGATGCGTGAGTTGTACGTTTCATCGGGTCATAACTTAGCTCGCTTCTTAGGGGTAAAGCGGTGCTTTAATAACGATATGGCGATGCGTGTGTGGGTACAGAAGCGCTTGGATGCGAGTCTTGGTTATGTGGTTGAGGATATGCGTTGTCAACTTCAGAGCGAGCTTTATGAGCTATTACCGCAGTCTGGTTATGGTGGCTACTGAGGATAAAATGATGAGTATAAAGCTTCAGCCTAATATGATGCAGAGCCCATATGATATCAAAATATGTGAGGATTACTGGGCATATGATAATAAAGGTGATTATATCGCGCATGTAGAAACCGTCTGTGAAAAATATGAGATTAGCCCTCAAGTACTATTCAAGACAATCGGTGAGTGTTTTGCTTATTTAGATGATGTGCTTTGTGAGTACTGCGGCTATGTGTGCCCTTTACAGATACCAGCAGACATTCCGTATATGCGCTCAAAAGAGAGTTGGTGCTGTGAGGTATGTGAGCATGCTGTATGGCGGGAGCATAATCATAGATAAGTCGTTCACAATATTAAAGCCAGACAGCTTAGGTTGTCTGGCTTTTTCGTATGCAATATATCTTCTTTTAAATACAGTCCAAATTTAATGTGCCACTACACTTATTAGGTGTCCTAAATTAGTTGACCACTACAAGTATTGTATCTTTTATATTTTGGACTGGCTATAGAAAGCTTCTGGGGTATATTGAAGAATGAGCTGATATATCATAAAGATTATAAAACCAGATTTACAGCCATCAACGATATCATTAGATATATCGAGCTGTACTACAACCAGACGAGGATTCAAAAGGGCTTGGGCTATAAATCGCCAAGACAGGTGTGGTTTGATTATTATCGTCAGGCTGCGTAATTAAAATCTCCCAAGTTTATGTCTACGGGATTGACGGCAGGGGTCATTTCCTTATTATTACTATCGAACCATACTGTAGTCCAACTGTTATCCATATCTCCATCTATTAGTAACAATTCCTTATATATACAGCATTTACTCCAATTCCTTGGTGCATGTTCAAATATCCAGTAAGCAATTTGTTGTTGGATTTCTTTAAATTTTTCTACACTCATATAACATTACTCTAAGCCAATAATAGGTATTGTTATTGAATAAATAGCTTAGAATCTAAAAATTCTCATAATCTGGATGATATAGAAGGTCGTCTGCTGTTTCCCACTTCAAGCGTGGTGGTCTGTCATAACCAAAGTCAAAGTTGTATTTTCCATCTGAAGTAACTTTCATCTTGCAGGTCGTCCAACGATCATCAATTTCAGCAATAACATTGTTAAGGTCGACAAATAGCTCTTTCATATTTGATTCATTTAAAGCTGAGATTTCAATATCAATCATTTCCTTATTATTACTATCGAACCATACTGTAGTCCAACTGTTATCCATATCTCCATCTATTAGTAACAATTCCATATATATACAGCATTTACTCCAATTCCTTGGTGCATGTTCAAATATCCAGTAAGCAATTTGTTGTTGAATTTCTTTAACTTTACTCGCACTCATTATTCTACCCTCCTGGTTGGTTTTTGAAATCATTTGTTGTCCACCTAGATGTACCTACTTCTCTATACTGTGTTCTGATTGTATCTGGCCTTGTTGTATTATTACCACTACGATAAATTGGCTCTATCCTTACTTCTACCTTTTTACCCGCTGCGGCTAACGCTTTTACCTTACTCTCAAACTTACTCGCATAGGCTCCTTGATTTAAGTTTGCTACTCCATTAGAAGGTTTTCCGTTACCTGGTACAACATTTAATCGATTAATTGGACCATTGAACTGATTACCTATTAAATAGAAGCCCACATCGCCCGATTTTGACCCTTTATCTTTACCAATATTTGTCGTAGTAATGCTATCTGTTGTTTGACGCCCATGGTCTTTCGGATCAATTGTACCTGATACCTGATCTACACGACCTTTACTATCAGTACGCCATGCATAGCTACCATACTCATAAGTCGTATTAGGTAGCGGATTCTCTGCCATACGATTAAAGGTAGCCAAGTCTGTAACTTTAATCACGGCAGGTAGTTTTTGTTTTACAAAACCCTCAGGGGTATTATTGCTTTTATAACTATAAGTCGTTAATACTGAGCTGCCTTCCTTAAATGTGGGCTTAACGTAGTATCATAAAAAAGCCTGCAATAGTAGGCTTTTAAAAGGTAGAATAAAGATATAAATTTTCTATACCGTATCGTCTTATAAACTCATAGAGCTTGATCAAATCAGATATCTCAACATCACCTAATTGGTGTAGCGGATCGTCCTTATCTAAATCATCAACATTTTTTAGAGTAGTCAGTGTTGGATATTTCTCAAAAATATAGCTAACCGCTTTTGGGTTTAGCTTCGAAAGTAAATAACCACTATGCTCGTCATAAGCGACGGTGTCAGCTATATCAATTGGAATGTCAATTATATCCGTAAGCTCAAGCATTGTAATGGTATCAAACCACAACGTTTCAAATGTAAACCCGTGCCCTTCTTCTGGATAATATTTAATTTTTTCGACATCTGGTTCAAAAATAACCGTATCACCAATCACAGTAGACCTCCTTAATAATAGTCCTTATAACCATAAAATAACCTATATTATGACACTATCAATCTGGCTGACTAATTCTTTGATAACTTCTATATCAATTCCTTCTTTCTTAGCAATCAATTCAGCATTAAATAGTACAGCTGATGTTCCTTCTGGCTCATCAGAAATATCTAACGATATTATTAACTCATTTGGGACGTTTAATTTCTGAATTTGAATGGCGGCTGCCTCGAGATTAATAATAGTGAAGTACGGCCATCTACCAAATTTAATGCTTTCGATATCAGCATTAAACAATCGGCATAGGTGCATATTTGCTTGGCTAAAATCACAGTCTTTTACTAATCCATAATGATTTGATGACTCTTCATCAGGGCGTCCGCCCAAATCGCATCCTAAAAAATTACCTTTGAAGGTTACCGAGTCGAAGGTCACACTATGCTCTTGCCAATTGGTTAGCTTCTTCTTCGTCTGAAAAACACCCCCAACCATTTCAGCATCTAAGAACTGTATACCTCTAGCCGTTTGCTTATTGATAACAACACAATCAACGAGTTTTAAATTTGGTCCTAGAAATACACAGTTTTCACTTTGAAGAACAATCTCCGTATTAGCTATCGTTTTATCTCTAAATTTCTTCATATAATCTATCTCACTACAAATTAAAAGGTTAGCATTCGCCAAATAAAGCTAGGCATACGCTCAACATGTGTACGCATGTTAAGGTCAGAACCAGACATCACATCATATTTTATACCAGGGTAATCCCCCCAATAAATAAGAACACCTAAAAATAGAGATTAACTGCTAAAATATATGAGCAGGAGAATCCTATGAAAAAAACACGCTTTACTGATAATCAGATCGTCAACATCTTAAAACAGGCAGAACAAGGCGTCCCTATCGCTGACTTGTGCCGTGAGCATAACATCGGACAAAGCACCTTCTACAACTAGCGTTCTAAATATGGCGGTATGGATGCCACGCTTATCACTCGTCTTAAAGAGCTTGAGATTGGAAATGCTCGCTTAAAGAAGATGTACGCTGATGAATGTCTTAAATCCGACATCCTACAGGATGCCATGACAAAAAAGTGGTAGCGCCGCTTGGGCGCCGTGAGATGGCTTGTCACTACATTAGAGAGTATGGCATCAGTATCCGCCGTGCTTGCTTGATTTTTAACATCAGCGTGACCTGTTATTACCATCAGTCTGTTGCGTCTGATGAGAACCGTCAAATAGCTGAGCGACTGATAGAGCTGACCACCCAGAACAAGAACTGGGGCTTTGGATTGTGCTTTATGACTTTGCGTAATGTACTGGGGCTGCCCTACAACCATAAGCGTGTGTATCGTATTTACCGTGAGCTTGAATTGAACCTTAGAATCAAGCATCGTCGCCGTATTAAGCGTGCCAAACCCGTGCCACTTGCTATACCTGTAAAACCCAATCAAAGCTGGAGTATGGACTTTATGCATGATGCTCTAACTGACGGCCGTGGCTTTAGACTGTTCAATATGATTGATGATTATAACCGTGAAGCACTCACGGTCGAGATTGATTTTTCACTACCCGCTCAAAGAGTCATATGCAGCTTGAACCAGCTGATTGAATGTCGAGGTAAGCCTAATCAAGTCAGATGTGATAATAGTCCTGAGTACATCAGTCGTGCACTCAGAGACTGGGCAATAGAACAAGGCATCACTATCAGTTACATTGAGCCTGGCAATCCACAGCAAAACGCTTATGTTGAACGCTATAACAGAACCATGCGCTATGATTGGTTAAACCCAGAGTTGTTTACGGATTTAGATCAAGTCCGTCAGCAAGCAGAGGATGGGTTGTATTACTATAATTATGAGCGTCCTAATATGGGTAATGGCGGCTTTACGCCAATACAGAAACTAAACCATGCAGCTTAATTCTATTGAATAAGTGTCTTAGGATTGGGAGGGTTACCCTCTTTGATGAAGTCAGACTCCATAAATTGTAACGGACGAAGGTCACAAAACTGTCCAAGTCTAGAATAGTTCTTAGCATAGTCTAGTGAAACGGGATATCCTTCAATATCATCTTCCCAAACTGTTTTTCAGCCAGCAGTAGATAAAGCCATTGTCCGATGCGATATCCTCGCCCATCGTTGTAATTTGCTTGAAGCGTTATAGCTTCATTGATCTGATCAACAAGCTTACTATCTAGCTCTGGCGTGTTAACTGGATCAATCCAACGACTTTTATAGTTCTCCATATTAGTTGGAAACCAACCCATATTATCACCAGAAGTCAAAATAGCATCATCAAACTGAACCGCCCCGGGATTGTCGGAGACTCAACATTCTGAGAGAATATGACAATGAAAAGACAAACCTACACTCCTGAGATTAAAGAACGCGCCGTTCGCATGCTGATTGAAGCGTCGAGCGACTATCCTTCTCCTTC
>NZ_CAJHBN010000027.1:0-22296 GCF_904846655.1 Psychrobacter sp. NC44
CTATTTTAGCTTAATTTAAATAAACTTGGTGATTAAACTAAATTAGCAGGATGGCGACACTACTTTTGCTTTAACTGAATGGCAGTCTACGGGGTTTTGCGTTGGGCTGAGGTAAGCTCGTAAATAAGCATGCTTATTTCATCTCAATCATGTGGGTTTCTTTAACAAGTCGTTATCAATGATCATTATCTAAAAAATGAGCTGGTCTTTCTTTATCTTATCGTGATGAATACACTGATAGCCGGTTTGATATATAAAGCGTATAAAAAAAGGAACTTACCCTACGGTAAATTCCTTAATATGACACGAACAATCAATTCTAAAAATTTGCTTTTGCTTTAATCGTCGTAACAATACCCGATAACGCATAAATAATACCAATCGCCAAGATACCAACAGGTATATCATAGAGCACAATACTCATAACCAACACACCAATTATTAGAACTACAAAAGGTACTTTCTTTTTATCAAACTCTTTAAAGCTATAGTATTTGACATTACTAACCATCAGTAAACCACAAATCACCACCCAAGCAGCAAATAAGAATATGACTGCCGTATCGTACTGCCCAACCCATTCATTATGGTCAACAGCGACCATAACGGCTGCCGTTACTAATATAGCAGCAAGTGGACTGGCCAAACCGACAAAGTATTTTTTATCAACAATACCGACCTGAACGTTAAAACGTGCGAGACGGAAGGCGGCACAGGCGGTAAAGACAAACGCACAGCCCAAGCCAATGCGACCTAACGGCTGTAGCGCAAAACTATAAACTAAGATCGCTGGTGCAACACCAAAAGCCAGCATATCGGCAAGCGAATCATATTGCTCGCCAAAGGGGCTTTGCGCATTAAGCATACGCGCCACTCGCCCATCAGCACCGTCGAGAATAGCGGACAAAAAGATGGCTAAAGAAGCTTTGTAGAACTCGCCTTGCGTACTGGCTAAAATCGAATAAAAGCCAGATAGCAGTGACAAGGTTGTAATTAGGTTTGGCGCTAAATAGACACCGCGACTGACTACTCGCTGCCCTTCAGCAACTTCTGCTTCAATCACTTCAAAGGTCAAGCCATCATAACTCTCATTATCCGCTAAGCGAATATTGAAATCATGCTCATCGACAAAGGGCGGCTGGGCGGCTGCGCTGTCTTGTAACAATCCATCATTTAGAAGCGGATGATTTGATTCGTCTTTAGGTGATTGCACGTTAGTCATCTCAATATCCTTATTTGCCGGCATAGTTATTCACTAACATGGTTATTCGCCGACTAGCCAGCGTACATTGGTTGCGCTATCAGGCGTTAAGTCTGGAGCATCAGCCACTTTTAATGCAGGCTGTAAGAAGCGTAATATCTCACGTGCATGATTATCAAATTGCCAAGGTGGATTGATTACCAGTAAACCTGTACCGTTAAGACCAACCGCCACATCATTTGGATAAATATTCAGCTCACAAACCAACTGGCGGCGCATTTCAGTACGCTTCAGTTTTTTATAAAACAATTCAACGGCTTCAACGTTCTTAATAGGGAACCAAAGCGCATAAGTGCCTTGTGGCCATTTATTATAAGCAGCAACGAGTAAATTTATAAGGCGGGTAAAATCTTTGTGCTCTTGCTCATAAGGCGGATCAAGAAAAATCAGACCACGCTTTTCTTTTGGCGGAATAACGGCGGTAATACCTTCAAAGGCATCACGATGCTGTATACCAATGGGTAACTTGTGCAACTGATAATTTAGCGCATCATATTCGCTAGCTTTGGCTTCAAAAGCTTCACCGCGCACGCCCGCATCTGGATTTTTCTCGATATGATGGGCAACCCACCAAGGAGAACCAGGATAGACTTTATTGTCATAAGTGAAACGCGCTTGCTTAATGCCTTCCATATAATCTTTGACAGCAGCGGGTGCCTTGTCGGTATTGGCATTTAGTAACGCTTGGATACCACCTTTGGCCTCACCTGTCTTGCGCGCTTCTTCACTGCTCAGTGAATACAGTCCGCGACCACCATAAGCATCAAGCACATAAAAAGGTTTGTTTTTTTGCCCCAATTGATTAAGGAGTTGTACCAATAAAATGTGTTTAACCACATCAGCAAAGTTACCAGCGTGGTAGGCGTGTTTATAGTTCATAATCTCAAAAGTTTAAATAAGAAAAATTACATCTATGGTAGCATAGGCAGAGTAAAAGATAACGATGGTTTTGGTAAAAAGGCATTGATTGGCTATGTATTGCCAGCTAACTGACCATAGTGAGACGAAATGACAGAGATTATTAGCAATCTTGATGTGACAAAGTTGGTGATCGATCATCCAATAGGAGAAGATAATCCACCATTATTGTTTCCACATAGTGATGATCCAAGCCAAAAGCCACTGACTCAGCACGTATTACAACAGTCTGATTTTGATATCAGTTGGCAAGATAAGCTGACTGATTCACAACTGGATATATTCATTGATGATGGTTGGATCATTATTGATGAGGTCTTTGAAACGAAAGCGCTGTTAGCCTTGCAAGCAGAGAGTGGTTTTATTGACTATCGTGACGCAGAGCTGACGGCTGGGATTCGTGTCAGTAATATTCGCGGTGATCGCATCCGCTGGATTACAGAAAACTTCTTTGCTGGGTATTATTATTTGCAAAGTATCAATGCGCTTGCTGCCTTATTCAATCGCAGTTTATTTGCCGGTATTCGCCACAGTGAAGCGCATTATGCTTGCTATCCAGTGGGTTTTGGCTATCAATGGCATAGTGACAATCCAGCTGGGCGTGATGAACGCGTTATCTCTGCGGTGCTTTATCTCAATGATGAATGGGAACCAACTGACGGCGGCGCACTAGAAATCATTGATAAACATGGCGTTCATCATAACGTCATGCCTGTCGCCAATAGATTGGTGATATTTGACAGTGACCTAAAACATCAAGTGCAAATTGCCCATCGGCAGCGTTACTCTATCGCGACGTGGATGCGCCGTGATGGTTTGGTACCTTTTGTTGAAGACAATATTTAAAACGCATTAGCAAGTAACAAGCAACGACTGATTGTATTGTATCGTGGCTGCCAATTTTAAAAAACCATCATCTTAATTTATAATAAAAAGGTTTATTCATGTCGGACTTTAATAAACAAACCATTCATCAACAACAAAACCATCAGCAGCAAACGCTAGATTTAAGTATTACGCTACTTGAGCGTCCCTCCGTCACACCAGATGATGATGGCTGTCAAGATATCTTGTCAAAACGATTATCACAAGCTGGGTTTGACTGCGAATTTATGTATTTTGGCGATAGAGATCAAAGCGGCGAACATGCTGAAGTCAAAAATCTATGGGCGCGCCGTGGTACCACTGATCCAGTTATTTGTTTTGCTGGTCATACCGACGTTGTGCCTACGGGTGATGAAAGCAATTGGACGTATCCGCCATTTACGCCAACCATCGCTGATGGTTACCTATGGGCTCGCGGTGCAGCTGACATGAAAACGGGGATTGCGGCTTTTACCGTCGCTGCCGAGCGTTTCGTCGCTAATTATCCTAAGCACAATGGTTCTATTGCTTTTTTAATCACCTCAGATGAAGAAGGCCCGTCTATTAATGGCACGGTCAAAGTCATAGAGACCTTAGAAGCCCGCAATGAAAAAATCACTTATTGTCTTGTTGGCGAACCATCGAGCACGGATACGCTCGGCGATATCATTAAAAACGGTCGCCGCGGCTCATTGGGTGCGGAACTTACGGTCACTGGCAAACAAGGTCATGTTGCATATCCACATTTAGCTTGCAACCCTATTCATGCAACGATGGCAGCTTTGGCAGAACTGACTGCCGCTACTTGGGATAGTGGCAATGACTACTTCCCTGCGACTTCACTGCAAATCTCTAATATCAATGGCGGTACAGGCGCCACCAACGTCATTCCTGAGACGTTAAGAGTTATCTTCAACTTCCGCTTTTCAACGGAAACCACTGAAGATGAGCTAAAAGCAAAAACGCATGCTATCTTTGACAAATACTTTACTAATAGTAAGGCCAGTTATGATATCCATTGGAAATTATCTGGTCAGCCGTTTTTGACCCCTGAAGGTAAATTGGTTTCTGCCTGTCAAAAAGCGATCAAAAAGGTAACTGATACTGACACGACACTATCTACATCAGGCGGTACATCTGATGGACGCTTTATTGCACCAACGGGTGCACAAGTCGTTGAGCTTGGTGTAAGAAATGCGACGATTCACCAAGTTGATGAAAAGGTAGAAGTCGATGACTTAGGCAAGCTTGCGCAGATTTATGAAGGGATTTTAGAGAACCTGCTACTAAATTAATCATTCGTTGAAGTAAGCAAAGAAAGCGCCAAGTCTGATAGCAGACTTGGCGCTTTTTTATTATTTTGACTGATTTATTCAATACTAATTTTACTCAATACCAATATAGAGATCAACTTGACCATACTCTAGATTACCACCGATATAATGCTCAAAATCGACATCAAAAGTTCGGGTATGTTCACAGCTGCGATCATTAAAATAGGTCCAAGCCTTTTCCCAAGCATTCATCACCGTGTATGGCATTCTACCCTGCTCAGAGAATACCAAATACTTTCCTGCAGGAATATCTACTGTTACTAGGTTTGCAGCCTTAGACATATCTTCACTGTCTGATGGCTCTTGCTCACTGGCTACTTTCCAACTGGCAACCACGTCAAAAGCGCCGACCAAATCATCGCTCTCATAGTTATGATAGACACCATAAATGTCTTCGCCTTTAGGCAGATCACTGGCATGATTTTGGTAAAACTTTTGCCATAAACGACCCAGTTTCGCCGTGTCTTCGCTAATCTCAGCGTTATTGGTCGTACGAACGCTAATACCTTTACAAGTTATTGCTTCAGGTAACTCTTTAATTTGTGAAGTCATGATCTGTAAGTCCTATATATTTATTCAGTTTTCTATTTGAGATAGTATTAAAAATAGCGCTTCAGGGTATAAATCTAATCTGCTTCATCAATCCAATTCATCTGAATCGCTTCTAAGATACCTTCGTTTGATTTTTGTGGATCATCATCAAAACCTTCAAGCTCAGTCACCCAGCGATGTAAATCAGTAAAACGGATGTACTGCGGGTCGGTCTCTGGAAACTTCTCATACAGCTCAATAGCGATATCTAAGCTGTCTGTCCATTTTAATTTTTGCGGGGTCATGATAGCTCCTTAACTTTTAATCATTTTTATACACCTCATCAAATCAGCAGTCAATTTGACTGGTGATTTGATTGGCAACTTAATAACCGCTATCCTATCAAAATTCGCCCATTGATTGTAGACAAGTTCGTTATGCCGCACTTGTTGTTTTACTCGTTTCAGCAGACTTGGCAGATTTAATCGCCACTTGATGCTGATTCCAAGAATCAATGACCTCATTCAACCGCTCACCTATCATATCCAATATCTCTGGCGCACATTTGCCTTTTTTATTGGTCAATATAAACTTAGTCATACCAACGCCCATCAACTGGTTTTTTACAAAAAAGCGCGTTTCAAAATAAACGTATTTTTTATCCCAGCCCGTAAGAGTGCTACTCACCGTCATTTTATCTAAAAATTTAATTTCTTTTAAATAAACCATTTCTTGCATGGCGATAACCCAATTTAATGGCTTAATACCTTTTTGATGACAGCACGTCATCAGCCAGCGAGTAATGTTTAGCTCAATAAAAGACAAATAACGATAATTAGGCAAGTGGTCGCGAAAGCCCATGTCATGCGGTAATACTCGATAGTGACGAACCGTCGGTGCAATCAAGAGCTCAATACTCAGCCGCTCACTCACTGATTGCTGCTTGAGTTGCTGTTTTAGCAAACTGACCATAATAAAAAAGCGTATCAACATATTCATAAATAACCCTCTTAACTTTTATTTTGTACAAACCTATTTTGTATAAATGTACTTGGTATAAACAATGATTGAGTATAAATGCTGCCTACCTTAACGCAAAAAAAGCCACCTCAGTGACTTTTTTATTTGAAATCTTATATTTGAAAGCTCGTATTCAAAAACCGATTCTAGCGATTAATGAGCACCATTGATACTACGTACCATCTCTTCTACCATTTTCTTGGCATCACCAAAGATCATCATAGTTTTGTCCATGTAGAACAAGCTGTTATCAAGCCCTGCATAACCCGTGCTCATCGAACGTTTGATAACCATCACTGTTTGAGCTTTGGTCACTTCCAAGATGGGCATACCAAAGATTGGCGACGTTGGATCCTCTTTTGCAGAAGGGTTGACCACGTCATTGGCACCGATGACCAAGACCACATCCGTACTGGCGAAGTCTGAGTTGATCTCATCCATCTCAAGGATGTCATCGTACGGCACATCCGCTTCAGCCAATAGCACGTTCATGTGTCCTGGCATACGACCAGCGACCGGATGAATCGCAAAGCGAACATTGACACCTTCTTCTTTTAATAGCTCATATAGCTCTTTTACCGCATTCTGTGCACGGCCTTGCGCCATACCATAACCCGGTACGATCACCACGTTGCTGGCATTGGCCATCAAGAAGCCAGCATCTTCTGCTGAACCAGCTTTATAATTCTTTGGTGCACCATCATCGCCACCTGCTGCCACAGCTGCCGTACCCATTCCACCGAACAATACGTTAAGTAATGAGCGGTTCATGGCTTTACACATGATATAAGACAAGATTGCACCTGACGAACCAACGAGCGAACCGGCGATAATGAGCATCGAGTTGCCGAGGGTAAAACCAATACCGGCCGCCGCCCAACCAGAGAACGAGTTCAGTAAAGACACAACGACTGGCATGTCGCCGCCGCCGATTGGGGCAATCCACATCCAACCGAATACCACCGCCAGTACTGCCATCGCGTAGAAAGCAGGCAATGAATCAGTCATAAAGTAGACGATACCAAAGCCAATCATCGCAATGAACAAGATAGCTTGCACGGGTTTGACCCAGCCGCCGACCAATGTTTTGGCCCAACTCTTCGCTGCCAATTTACCAAAGGCGAAGACAGACGCTGAGAAAGTAATCGCACCAATAAAGCAACCGATGAACAATTCTAAACGGGCAACCGTACCATGTTGTTGTTCAGTATGAAGTACCGTTGCTAGAGCAATGGCAACAGCTGCCAAACCAACGAATGAATGCATTAAAGCAACCGTTTCTGGCATCTGAGTCATTGCGACCGTTTTTGCCTTCCACATACCGACGATAGCACCTAACACCATGGCACCAACAATCAACCAAAGCACAGGGCCTTCCGCTAAGAAGAATGTCGTTGCAACGGCAATCGCCATGGCCACCATACCAAAACGGTTACCACGAATGGCGGTTTTTGGGCTAGATAGACCACGTAAGGTCAAGACAAAAAGAATGGCACCGATTAGATAAAACCAGTCAGCATTGGCTGCAATCATACTTGTTAAATCACTCATGCGTCGCCTCCGCTTTCAGTCGTTACCACTGGGGCTTTTTTTGCTTTGGGTTTAAACATTGCAAGCATACGCTCAGTCACGGCAAAACCACCAAATATGTTAATGCTGGCTAAAAATACGGCAAACGCACCTAGCAAACTGGTTGGGGTAAACATAGCGCCGTCAATATTGACAGTCTGTAGCATCGCACCAACGATGACAATACTAGATAAAGCATTGGTCACTGCCATTAATGGCGTGTGCAATGCAGGCGTGACGCCCCAAACGACGTAATATCCGACAAAAATAGCGAGCACAAATACGGTAAAAATCGCTACAAATGGTGTGCTACTCATGGCCGCACCGGCTGGCGCTGCAGCTAAAACAGTGGCAATCATCTAATCCTCCTAAAAATTTATTCGTGTCTGGCAAATGTATGGTGACAAATAGTGAAGTGACAGGCGGTTAAAACCTAGCGCTTAGCGAGGCGTACCTGACTCTCATGCGTCACTGCCAGTGCGCCCTGAATCTCATCTTCCATATCTAAGTTCAGTGCCAGTTTAGTTGCTGGAGCGTCATCTGTAGCGGCAGGAGCAATTAAGGTTGTGATAAAGTTAACAAGGTTATTGGCATATAAATCTGAAGACTGTGCTGCCAGTTGCGATGGGATGTTGGCCGCCCCAACAATACGCACGCCATTGGCCGTGGTGATGGTTTCATCAGGCACACTGCCTTCGACGTTGCCGCCCGTGCCAGCTGCCATATCGATCAGCACTGAACCGGCTTTCATTTTGGCAAGCGTGGCTCCGTGCACCAAGCGTGGTGCGTTACGACCAGGAATTTGCGCAGTCGTGATGACAATATCAGCATTGCTTAATGCTTTGTCAACCACTGCTGCTTGGTCTTTGACATATTGCTCCGATGGTGTCCAAGCATAACCACCTGTGGACTTAGCTGTCTCAGCTTCTTCTGCACTCATCGGCACATCAAGCCACTTACCACCTAATGACTCTACTTGCTCACGAGCAGTCGGACGTAAATCACTGGCTTCAACGACGGCGCCTAAACGCTTCGCCGTTGCAATGGCTTGCAAACCTGCAACACCGACACCTAAAATGACGACTTTGGCAGGTTTAACCGTACCGGCTGAGGTCATAAACATCGGGAACGGACGCGAATATTCGTTGGCAGCTAGTAGTACTGCTTTATAACCAGCAAGGTTGGCTTGTGAAGACAATACATCCATATTTTGTGCGCGCGACAAGGTGCGTGGTAATAGCTCCATGGCAAAGGCAGTAACGCCTTTAGCCGCATAAGTATCTAGCTGGCTATTACGATAGGGGTCGAGCATACCAACGACGATCTGACCCGTTGTTAGGCTCTCTGTCACCGCAGCAGGCAAGTCATTCACCGTGGTAATAATCTGAGACTGGGTGACTACCTCGGCGCTGCTATTGGCAATATCGGCACCAGCAGCCTGATACAACTCATCAGCATAATACGCTGCTTGACCTGCACCTGACTGTATGACGACTTCAAACCCAAGCTTACGCAATTTTTTGACCGCGTCTGGGGTTAGCGCTACGCGACTCTCGCTCGCGATATCTGCACTGATTACACCGATTTTCATACCGTCTCCTTACTTACGTCTTAATGACTACCTTTAATACCCTCAACGCACGTTTAAAAAGCACAGGGGACAAAAAAACCTTTGGTCACTATTGGTTTAACATTAACCACCAAAGATTATCAATTTAATAAATGATAGCGAATTTGCCATCATGCCTTTTTATTATAGAGATAACGTCCGCTAACTTTCATTGCCTAATGATGACCCACAAGTAAAATAAAAAGTTAGGCATTTACACCATCTGCATAACTTTTATTGTTATATTAAAAATTTTTCCTTTTCAATTAAACGCTAGACTTAACAAGCTATCGGCTTATATCACTCAAATATCTGTCCTTTTTAAGGGTAACGTTAAAAAACACGAAATAACGACGGGTAGGTCAAGATACAATGCTGCATATCGTATAATAAGAAAACTTGATACATAAATAGAATACCCATTGACTCACTATAATAAGGAATGACGATGTATTTTTTACTTTCCCCTGCCAAATCTTTAAATGAGAAAGATGCGGTGCCAGTGAACTTAGACAAATATTATAGTCAACCAGAGCTCATCGAACATGCACAAGCATTGATGAAAAACTTAAAATCGAAAGAACCGATTGATTTACAAGAACTGATGGGCATCTCTGATGATTTGGCACAGCTCAATGCCAAGCGCAATCAAGAGTGGCGTTGGAGCAACGATAAGCCCTTTACTTTAGGCAATGCCAAACCTGCAGGTTATCTATTCGATGGCGATGTTTATACTGGACTTGATATGTATCATATGGATAAAGACACCGCCATTTACGTCAATAAGCATCTGGGTATCTTGTCTGGATTATATGGCGTACTGAAACCGCTCGATTTAATTCAGCCCTATCGTTTAGAGATGGGTACCAAACTGAAAAATGAACGTGGCGATAACCTTTATGAGTTTTGGGGCGAGGAAGTAACTGCCATTATTAATGCACGTATGGCAGATAGTGATGATAAGATTTTGATTAATCTGGCGTCAAATGAATATTTCAAAGTGGTCAAGAAGAAAGCGCTGAATGCGGAAGTTATCACGCCACGATTTGAAGATGAAAAGAATGGTCAATACAAAGTGATTAGCTTCTATGCCAAAAAAGCACGCGGACTGATGGTGAAGTATGCTGCTGATAATAAGCTAACCAATGCTGAGCAGCTAAAGCAGTTTGATTTGGCGGGATATTATTACTGTGAAGCCGCTTCTGATGATAAAACGTGGACGTTTAGACGGGATGCAGCCAGTCAGTAGTTTTAAAAAAATATCTAATTTGTATAAATAAACCCCGATAAGCTCAGCCTATCAGGGTTTTTCGACAGAATATTATCACCAGTTGCCGTAAAACCTCTCAATGATTATACGGTAAAGCGCAACTTATCTCTTGAGACATCAAGTACGACAGTTTGATCATATACGTTATAGGTATGAAGACGATCGATCTCGTTTTCCCAATTGGGTTCGATATAATGCACAAAGGTTTCTTTGTAAGATGTCGGTGTCAACTCTTCTACCAGATACAAAGCCACTCTACGCCCATACCTAATAGTGCCATCTTGAGCCGTACGAAACAGCTGACCATCTCTCTTAAATAATGCACCTGCTAATCGTGACCCACGCACGTCAATTTTTAAAGGCGCCGAGGGATGAATGGTCCAGTTATCTGACTCCAACTTATCAGACGTATAAATATGCAATTCCAAATCCATTGTAAGGACTGAAATTGAACCATGCGTGGTAAAAAGATACCATATGCCATTGTGCTCAATAACGGCACTATCTGCTGCCTGAACCCCAGACACCAATTCATGAACTTTTTCCCACTTCTGCGGAAAATCCGTCGCTTTTAATAGGTTGATACAATTGGTCTTGGCGGCTTCTGGAATCATATATACAGCGTCTTCATGCTCGAATACATTAGGAAAGCTTAAATGAGAGCTAATACCTAAATCGACTGGTCCAGAATTGATAACTTGATGGTGCTCATCCAGTTCCACCCACTCTATACGGCCGATACCTTCTTTATAATTTAAGCTCTCAAAAAATATATAACGCCTTGAATCTCGCTCAATATAAAAAGGGTCAGCCCAAAAACATCCTTTTTCAGGCAATAGCTCAGTATATGTTTGCATCGACTGATCAATAGAACCAATCAAAATACTCCAGTTATTGTGATAAAGACTCTTATAGAAAGTCTTTATCGTATAGTTTTTAAAAAAACTCATCAAATGCCGTATGGCAGTCAGTTGCTGGGGTTCTTCATAAATTGCATCGTCAAGCATTAAATTCGTCGAATTTCCATTTTTAACGCCAATTTTATTTTTATGGAAATACCAATACAATATAGATGCTGCGACACCATTTAATTTATGCTCGGTTAAATTATAGTCCCAGTAAAATAAAGAGCCATACCCTCTCCCAACGACTTTATCACCATTAAGACGCTCATTTAACAGATGTAGCGTGACTACACTATTCTCCCATTGTTCGGCAAACTGCCAATACAATGCTGATCCGCGTCTTTGTTTGGTTTCATCGCCGTAACGAAATAAGAGAATACCTTTTTTTGAAACACTCAGAATTCTCCCTGCTAAGGTTCGAAAACCAAATTTGACCAGATAATCTAGATTGGCGGCTTCAAGTTTCTCAATCACTGAATCCTCAATCTCATCATAAATTTTATCCTGATTTACTACTGATATTACGATGGGCATCGTACCATTAGCCACCAAGTCATGAATAGAATAACGCTTGGTATTACTCTTATTTCGAGAAAGAAAAGAAAATAACTTTTGATTAATGGAAGGAATAACTTTGGACAGACGAGACATGTGAGATGCTTGTTTTTTATCCCGTTGGACAGCAATACAAACCTCAACCTTGCCTTCATCGACGAGAGATTTTAATGGTTTGAACTTATACCATGCCAATGTTTCCTCTTCTACAAGAATCCCAAGCCTAATTTTTTTCATCATCATCACCTTGAATTGCACAAGAGTTTGTGGCTAAGCAGCCATAACACGTGCTCAATTGTCCTTTGATAAAGTATCAGTCCATTAAATACATTTAAATAATAACATATATAAAAAAACTTTATATATTCAATACTTTTGATAATGTCAGGTCGATTTTGTCGATCTAATTGGTATTTTATTTATTGAAGTTTTTAGAAATGCATCAAAGACCATGAGTAAATAGCAGGTAAAGTTTCACCACTAAGTCTAAGAAACAGCAACGCCCTCACTATGTCTGTCAATTGACAACCTTCCCAAGCATAAAACACTTATCCAACACTATAGAATGAATCTATATAAAACCGTAATTACCTCATATACCAATGAGTAGCCCTATAAAAATTAGGCAAAAAAAAGCCCTGCTATCTTCTGATAACAGAGCTTCTAATGATCAAATAAACGTTATGACAAAATCATACTTCTAGCGAAAAGCGATTTATGGATTGACTAAAGCAGTACGACTAGGCGACCAAGTGAAGATTGTACTAATAGTACATCGAGCGAGGTTAACAACGTCGTACAAGTTTAGTCGAGGCATAAATTACATCATGCCGCCCATTCCACCCATACCGCCCATTCCACCAGCACCGCCCATGCCAGCCATACCGTCATCACCTTGTGGCAAATCAGTAATCATGACTTCGGTCGTTAGCATTAGGCCTGCAACAGATGCTGCATTTTCTAGCGCTGAACGAGCTACTTTAGCTGGATCAAGAATACCCATCTCTAGCATATCACCGTATTCGCTAGAAGCTGCGTTGTAACCGTAGTTACCGCTGCCACTCTTCACTTCGTTCACTACTACTGATGCTTCTTCGCCAGCGTTGGTTACGATTTGACGTAATGGTGCTTCCATTGCGCGACGTAAGATATTGATACCAGCATTTTGGTCATCGTTATCGCCACGTAGCTCAGACAATGCATTCATTGCACGAACTAGGGCAACACCACCACCAGGTACAACGCCTTCTTCAACCGCGGCACGAGTCGCATGGAGCGCATCGTCAACACGATCTTTCTTCTCTTTCATTTCAGTTTCAGTCGCAGCGCCAACTTTGATAACGGCAACGCCGCCAGCCAGTTTAGCCATACGCTCTTGAAGCTTTTCTTTGTCGTAGTCAGACGTTGATTCTTCAACTTGACGTTTGATAGATTCAACACGGTTTTCGATGTCAGCAGAGTTACCAGCGCCATCAACGATCACGGTGTTTTCTTTACCGACAGTGACTTTTTTCGCCGTACCAAGTTGCTCAAGAGTAGCAGTCTCTAAACTTAGACCAATCTCTTCAGAAATCACAGTACCGCCCGTTAGCGTTGCGATATCTTCAAGCATGGCTTTACGACGATCGCCGAAACCTGGTGCTTTAACTGCACAAGTTTTCAAGCCGCCACGCATGTTGTTGACAACCAATGTCGCCAAAGCTTCGTTTTCTACGTCTTCAGCAATGATTAGCAATGGCTTGCTCTGCTGCATCACTTGCTCAAGTAATGGCACGATTTCACGAATATTGCTGATTTTTTTATCAACCAACAAGATATATGGGTTTTCAAATTCAGCGGTTAAGCTGTCTTGCTTGTTCGCAAAGTACGGGCTGATATACCCACGGTCAAACTGCATACCTTCGACAACTTCTAAGGTATCTTCGAAGCTTGAACCTTCTTCAACGGTGATAACGCCTTGCTTACCGACTTTTTCCATCGCTTGAGCAATTAGCTCACCGATTTTGGTGTCTGAGTTGGCAGAGATAGAACCAACTTGGGCAATCGCTTTTGAATCGTCAGCTGGTGTAGCTAGCAAATGAATCTGCTCAACAGCTGCACGAACCGCTTTATCGATACCGCGCTTTAGATCCATTGGGTTCATGCCAGCAGCAACAGACTTCATGCCTTCTTGCAAGATAGATTGCGCCAATACGGTCGCAGTCGTCGTACCATCACCAGCAACATCATTTGTGCGGCTAGCCACTTCACGGACTAATTGAGCGCCCATGTTTTCGAATTTGTTTTCAAGCTCGATTTCTTTGGCAACTGAAACACCATCTTTAGTGATGGTAGGCGCGCCAAATGATTTATCGATAACCACGTTACGACCTTTAGGACCTAGGGTTACGCGTACTGCATTTGCTAGGATGTTTACGCCATCCATCATTTGTTTACGGGCATCAATGCCGAATTTTACGTCTTTTGCCATGTTAAATTACTCCACTATTATAAGTATGAGAATGCAATTAAATGTTTCAATAATTTTTAAATAATGTTGTCAAAATGCGCTGAGTATAAAAATACTCAAAAAGGACTAGCCTTCTAACACACCCAATACATCAGATTCTTTCATAATCAATAGTTCTTCGCCGTCAACTTTCACGGTTTGACCAGCATATTGACCGAACAAGACTTTGTCGCCAGTTTTTACATCTAACGCGCGAGTTTCGCCGTTGTCACGAATCTGACCGTTACCAGTTGCTAGCACTTCACCTTGTGAAGGTTTTTCTTGAGCAGAACCAGGAAGCAAGATACCACCAGCCGTTTTTGTTTCTTCTTCTATGCGGCGGACAACGATGCGATCATGTAAAGGACGAATATTCATCAATATGTCTCCAATAATTTGGTTATTTGCAATAAGGGTTTATTTGAATTAATGGTCTCAATACCAATATCTATAGGCACTACTGCTTAAAACAGCATTCTAAAGATAAGCTTTGAGCTTGTATCAAAAAGTGGGGGCAAAGTGAGTTAGCTTCAAGTGTAAAGCCCAAAAATTTACAAGAATTTTGCATATCGTGGATTATTTAGTTGGTAATGACGTTTATGAACAGTCATTTGATTGAATTGCACCGTATTAAAGGCCTTAGCAAGATTTTAAAAGCAGCCATATGAGTGCTAAATTTCAATACTGAATTGGATTAGTTAAGCTACCCCATATCATTTACAACTGACCGATTAACTTACTCCTGCTTACTCAAGTTACAGTAAGTGACGCCTGATGATATCGCGCTCGATGCCAGCAACCTTGACTACACTAGCAACACCACAGGGACAGCTGGCACTCTTGAAAAGATAGCAGGACATGACCATTATAGTTCTTAAGAAAACAACAATAGTTATAAGCAATGCCATAAATAGCAATTAAGGAATGTCCATGAGTTTTTTATCAAACGATCAAAAGTCATTAACAACCGATACTAATAATACCAAACGCAGCAAGTCTAAGTTTTTAACCGCCCTAACCACTGGGGCCAGTATTGCTACGATTGGAGCGATAAGTATGACTGCACCTACCCTTGCCAGCGCAAAGAATATCGAACCTTCAAGCGCTAACTACAGCTTTACTGTTGAAGACAAATATAAAGGCACGGCTACTCGCACGCTTAACAAATCAGGTAATACTTGGAAATATAATGTCAATGCTCGGGTGGCAGGTGTCGCAAGCGCTTCGCAAAACAGCACTTTTACCATCAACGGTAATAATGTCATTCCGACTCAAGCCAGCACCACTTATAAGCTATTAGGCGTTGGTCGTACGCACAAATTAGACTTTAATCCAAGCAGTAAAAAGGTGGTGAGTAACTATAAAGGCAAATCAACGACCATGAACATGGCACAACAAGCTTTTGATGATTTAAGTTTGGAAGTGCAAATTCGCCAAGATTTACTGAACGGTAAATTCTCTGGTAACTATTACATGGCGAAAAAAGACAAAATAGAGAAAACCCCTTTTAAAAAATCTGGTAACACCAAGATTACCGTTCCAGCTGGCACATTTGATACCGTACGTGTCGACCGTATCCACGATGACAATAGTCGTTCTACCAGTTTTTGGCTGGCACCAAGCTTAGACTACCTACCAGTAAAAGTTAGCCAAATTAATGATGGCAAAAAGATGGATTTAGAATTAACCAAAGTAAATTAAGCTTTTTATTAAATAAGCAGAAATAGCATAAAAAAAGCGGCGCTCTAAATAGAGCGCCGCTTTTTTATGCCTTACACTTCGCTAAATCAACTAACGTGGCTGCTTAACGACGTTGTTCATTGAAGGAAGACGCTTTAGTAGAATAAATAACCAAATATTGATTGCCAGTAATAAGACGAAATCAAGCAAATAAACCACTATCTCTGCCCAGCTGCTGCCGTAAACGCGGGTAAACAGCACCACACCACTCGCCCCCAAATAAACCAAGGTAAGCATACTGCCTATCAATAGCACATATGGCGAACGACCACGTAGTATCGCGGGCGTCAAAATAAATGCTGGCACTAGCCATAATGCTTGCCAGGCGATACCGCCAATGACATCAGGACTACTGGGATTAAAAACATTGATAAAAATAGGTAACCCAAGCAGTCTATAAACCAACCAAATCAGCCAAGTCACCATCAAGTGCTGACGAATGGGCGTAATTGGCTTTTTAAGCTTAGCAGCTTTGGCAGATTTTTTGGCTGGTGCGCTTATCTCACTATCGGAGCGGTTAGTGACCATTAGATATATTTACTTCCTAATTAATAGCGTTATATAAGACCTTGCATGCTATAAAAATCCGCTTAGCGAGTCCAGTTAGCTTGCGCCAATGCAGTAGCACTAATCGCCAAGCGGCGACCTTGGGCGATAGCCAACTCGCGCTCATCAGCTGAGACGGGTTGATCATGCAACGCCCCACTCACGTGGCTGGCACCATAAGGCGAGCCACCACGATGAGTACGATTAAGCGCAGGCTCAGCATAAGGCACACCAACAAGGATCATGCCGTGATGCATCAACGGCAACATCATGGTCAGCAATGTCGTCTCTTGACCGCCGTGCATCGAGCCGGTCGCAGTAAATACAGCAGCAGGTTTGTTCTGTAAATTACCTGCCAGCCAAATAGTGACCGTATTGTCCCAAAAATATTTCATGGGAGCAGCCATATTACCGAAGTGCGTCGGGCTACCAAGCGCCAAACCCATACAGTCTTTTAGATCGTCCATAGTGCAATATAAGTCACCTTCATCAGGTATTGCAGGCTTGCTCGACGTGGTCTCGGGTGCAACCGTTGGTACAGTACGGATACGGGCTGTCATACCAGCATCCTCAATACCTTGAGCGATAGCATAAGCCAATGTCTTAGTCGTACCGTAATTTGAATAATAGAGCACCAAAACATAAGGGGCGGTCTGACTCATTAGCAATACTTCCTCATAAAACCATTAATGTTATTGTTGATTCTAATCATCTACAACCGCTTCTATGCAGTCTATTTCTTTAGCATAAAACCTTACTTATTATGTAGCTATAGTTGATTCAATTTAAAAATAGTACAACGCAACCGAGTGTAGATGTATATTAAATACTTCAATCGAGGTTAACGCTGTAATAATTTTATAGTGGAATGACTATATACATAATCTGTGACAGATACCGCAATATAGGCATATATTATGCCCCAGTCATTCACCGACATGCAAACAGCCTTGGTACAAATTGTCGCTAATAACCTGCTAGAGAGGTTGCTGCCGTGCATTTTGACACAATTAAACCGCAGATGGTAACAGCATATTTTTGTTACACTACTGTCACTCAAACACCTGCTAAATGGTCGATATGGAAAATTTATCAAAAAAAATCCCGTTTTTACATCAACGCTGGTTTCAATTTTTACGATTCTTGACTCGGCACTTTTTTGAAGACAATTGCCAGCAAAAAGCGGCATCGCTGACCTACACGACTATGTTGTCAATTGTACCCGTCCTAACCGTCTTATTGATGATCCTATCTTCTGTACCAGCACTTGCATCCGTTAGAGCACAGATATATGAAGTGATTTATAGTAACTTGCTACCACAATCAAGCATGCAGGTCAGTGAGTACATCAATAGCTTTGCTGAAAAATCCTCAAATCTAACCATCATTGGGGCGATGGTGTTATTTTTTACGACCATTATGACGTTAACAACCATCGAGCGCGCATTTAACCAAATCTGGCGGGTAGAAAATCGCTCTGGCGGTATGAAAAGTATGCTGCGCTACTGGACCATCGTCACGTTAGGACCGTTAGTACTGGGTACGGCATTTCTTGCTTCAAGCGCGGTACAAAGCTTGAGTTTTTTAAATCGACAAATTGCTGGTTATGGCATTGACTGGTCTTTTTGGGTACAAGCCGTATCCATTGGTATCACTGTCGCAGGCTTTATTGGTATGTACTGGTTCATTCCAAAAGCCCGCGTACCCGCAAAAAATGCAGCCATTGCTGGTCTCTTCGTCGCTATCGTATTCGAGCTGATGAAGCACCTGTTTGGTACAGTAATGGCAAACTTCACCAGTTATGAAGCGATTTACGGGGCTTTTGCGGCACTGCCCATCTTCTTATTATGGATATATTTGTCTTGGAATTTAATTCTATTAGGTGTTGAGATTAGCTATACCTTGACGATTTTTGAGACTGAAGAGGTCTATCCACGCCACCCTCTGCTAAGTTTGCTTGATATGCTAAACCTCGTTTATACCCATCATTTAAAAGGGGAAGCGGTAAGCGAACAAGCGCTACGTAATGTGCTAGGACGCAAAGAGCTACCAAAATGGTATACCTATATTAATTATCTGCAAGACAGCAATTTAATCACCATGACTGAAGATAATGATTATGTGCTCAAGAGAGATTTGAGCAAAATGACATTATGGGATTTTTATCGCACGCTACCTTATCCCTTGCCTATCAAAGATGAGCTAGATGAGATGGGGCCAGAGGATCAAAAACCTTGGCTTAGCTTGCTAGTCAATCGTTTTGAGAATACGGAAGCTTATGCCAAGCAACAGTTAGATCTACCGTTAAATGCTATTTTTGCCAATAGTGAGCCACGTAAAAAAGCTGATTCTAATGGAAAAGGCATCAAAGGCGGTCAATCAAATTTATTTAGAAAAACCTCGGCAACCACTGCAGCATTAGACAAGAATGAGCCGAACAAAGACACCCCACACTTTGACCCAATAGCTTATGATAAAGACAGTGATATTGAATGCGATGAGCGGGACAATGAGATTCTTATTCCTAAAGATTTGAATGACTCTCAAACTAAAACCAATGGTAATCTCTTTAATCATAAAGGCGATATCATTACTGAATCAGATAACCCAAAAACGAATTAAGAAAAGCGTTAGTAATGAGTGAGGTATATTGAATAATAAAAATTAGTTTTCACTAGAGGTTATAATAGAACTTATTATTATCTATCGAACAAAAGTCGTACGAGATGCTAACACAGCTGTTATATTGCCTTAAACTTTATTAGGGCAATAACTTGAAAAATACAATAGCATTCCCAGTAACAGCGCTAAGCATTTGTGTCGTATCCATTATGCTTTCTGCTTGTGGTGAAGGTGATGGCAGCACATCATCACTTGTACCACCAACCATTAATCTACCAGTAGAAACGCCGCCTGTTAAACCACCCGTCACTACGCCTGTTAAGCCGCCAGCAACGAGTATTCCTGCTACGCCACTTGAACCAAGTACGCCTATTAAGCCACCGGTAACGAGTATTCCTGCTACGCCACTTGAACCAAGTACGCCTATTAAATATCCAGAACCAAAAAAGGATATTGCTGATTTTTATTTATTAGGGTTTTTTGACCACGATGGTAGAGCGGGAGAAATTCGTGCTATTCGTCCAGACTTGGTTGGCGACTTTCAAGCGATGATACAGTTTGGGCAGAATCATACCGTTGATCCACAGGGTAACGAAGCAAAAAACATGCCGCGCCTGACGGCAGAAAAAGAGGCGCTGTTATTAGTGACGCCTACGCTTGAAATGGGTGACATTAATAAATTAGCGGCTGAAATTTACAAAGACGGGGTTTTATTACGAACTGTCAATTTAGCCGATCCGACTCAAATCCCAGACACGGATCAGACTAACACTGATCAGCGCGCACGCGTTGCTTACAGTAAGCGTGCTTGGTCAACCAAACTCAACTGGGATGAGGTACAAGGTGGTCTCAAAATTCGCATTGTGGATGACCAAAATCGTAGCGGTGAATTGTCAGAAGATAACATAGATTTTGCCGCCCCTGGTGAGTTGGTATTGACCAATATCCGTCTGGGCATGTTAACGGATGCACCTCAATCTTGGGGTCATTATATGCTACGCGATCCAGAAAGAGCGGGTTCAGACTACTTCCAAACCATTCCAGCAGCACAAATGACCGTTGCTAGCTATGATGACATGAAGCTCGAACGAGTAATGGTCGCCAATGGCACTATTTATGATTCAATCAGTGACTCAAATGATGCTGGCGTTTATGCTGGTGATATGCGCGAAAACACCGCGAAATCAACCTTTGGTGTTGGCATTAATTTAGCCAATTGGGGCGTCACCAGTGCTTCAATGCAAAGTCAAGAGCAACCGCAATTGACCCAAAACGTCAATGCGCATCACGCTCGCGGTAAATATAAGAATGGTGAATATAACCACGGCTTAAGCGGCGGTAATGGTATGTTGACCCTAATCGACTCTCAAGGTAATGAGTTCAGCCACGAAATCGGTCATCATTATGGCTTGAGTCATTATCCTGGTGAACAGAACGGCGATTTCTTTTGGGCCGAGCATCATGCTAATAGTGGCTGGGGCTATAATGGCGTCAGAAACAAAATGCGCAGCAACTTAGACTGGCCACGACAGGTCGAGGGTGATGGTCTCACTGGTAAACCTCTTTTCTTAGCCACCTATGGCTATGGTCGCGATGCGATGTCTGGTGGATCACAGAGTGGCGCTTATTCAAACTATACTCACTATACGGGTTATAGTACAAAAATTAAGATACAGCCAGCATTTGATAAAGCAGTATTTGACGCTGACTCACCAACTGGCTATAAGAAATGGAATGCTGAGCTTAGAAAGATGGAAGTCATCCAGCCTAAAGTGTGGAAAGAATCCAAAAACGTTTGGTACAACAGTGCCAACGGTAATTACTTAAAACCACGCTTACAAGGCGTGCCAGTATTTACCATTTTAGGCGGTTATGACCCTGTCGCGCAAAAAGGCATCATTTATCCAGAAGCACGTGGTAACTGGGGCAACGTCTTTGAGTTACCGACACCGAATAACTCACTTGAATCAGCAAGCTGCTGGTTAAGCGTTACTTATAGTAATAACACGATTAATGATATTGCGTTGGCTCCTAATCGAATGAATGGTAATGCCAATAAATTCCATATCAATTTAGCCATCGCTGAAGATCCGAAAAAAGTAGATTTGTACTGTAAAAAGGTCAATGAAGCACAAGTACAGCTCTCAACCATTGATATTCGTCAATATAGTGATGCGATTAAACCCGCGGTTACCTTTGGTAAAGAACAGGGCTATACGGCACTAAGAAAGGTAGAATTGCCAACCTTAGAGCAGAAACTTCTTGCTCAAGCAGAAAATTCGACTATTAGTTTAGACGCCAACGGTCAGTTATTATATGATTCTTATAAAGAGTATCGTGATGAGCTTAGCCCTTTAGCACTCCAAACATTAGAGCGTTATGAGAAGCAGCAAGAAACTCTAAATCGTCTAAACCGTTGGGTCAATGTCTATCGTACGGATTTAATCAAAAAAGAGCCTGAAGCACTTACCGAATTTCAAAAGTTTGTTGTAGATTTAGAGCTACAAGATGACAAACCTTTAGATAATATGACTACTATCCGTAATGGCAACAACTGCCTTAAAGTTGAAACTCTAGAAGGTGGTAAGTTAAATAGCTTTATTAGCGGCCCAAGTGGCTGTACTGGTGATGACTCTGAACAGTGGATTTACGATCTTAAAGGTAAAATTCACAGCAAAATGGCATTAGATCAGTGTTTAACGGAACAAGGTTCTTGGGTCGTTTTAGGCACTTGTAGCTTGGACTCGCCAGCGCAAGTTTGGGAGATGAACGGTACTGACCAAATCAAACAAGGTGGCAAATGCTTTGATTTGCGTACTGGTAATTTAGTAGATAATCGCGGAAGCTTAATTACTTACAATTGTAGTGGTGGCTGGAATCAGAAATGGACAACGTTAACCAAAAACCCAAGCTTTATCTTAGCAACCGCTGGTAATAATCTACCGTTAATCGTAGATAGTCTGCAAAAACAGCCAGTATCGACGGATGATATAGTCAGTTCTTTTTAAATAAGATACAATCGTTTTAAAACAAGCGAAATGGCAGAATAACAAATGACCTATTC
>NZ_CAJHBN010000028.1:0-8973 GCF_904846655.1 Psychrobacter sp. NC44
GAGTAAGTCATGGTCTTTATAATAGCAATTGGATTTGATAATTATTTTATAACACTTTTAAGTGGGTTTTACTATATCTCAAGCCTTTTGATAACTTGTTGTTCTTTGCAGCATGGCCGATGTTGGCTGCGTGTTTGGCGCTTTTCTTAATGAGAGATTGGGATACCTTAACCTTGGGCAAAAAAGTTTCTTTAGCCTAAACATCAGTCATATTTATCGTTAGATTGGGCTGGGTTGAACATGCAAAAATATAAATACTAGCCTCCGAAACTCAAGCTCTATACTATGAAGACTACTAAGTTAGCTGTTTTATTGTATAGAAATGCACAAAGCATGCAAAAAACTTAACGCAATTATCGTTACCACTAACTTGTCATTACCACTAACATGGTCAAGGTTCTTAATCATAAAAGAATGACGATGACTTTAGCCTTCGCTCTACTACTTAGCCGGATATTTTATGATTAAAAGAATATTGTTAATACTGTTAATATTAATATTAGCAGCAAGCTTTTTCTACTTTGACCTCAATCAATTACTGACGCTTGACGGCTTAAAAGGCTCAATGGCACAATTTAACGACTATAAAATGCAATCACCACTATTGATTATCGGTGGATTCTTTTTACTTTATATCGTCGTCACCGCCCTATCCTTACCGGGTGCCGCTATTTTAACCTTGGCAGCTGGTGCATTATTTGGCTTATGGCAAGGTTTACTGGTCGCCTCATTTGCCTCCAGTATTGGCGCAACACTGGCCTTTTTAACTTCACGTTATTTGCTGCGTAATACGATTAAACAGCGCTTTCCTGAACGCTTAGCAGCCATTGACGCTGGCGTTGAAAAAGAAGGTGGCTTCTACTTATTTACCCTGCGCTTAGTGCCAATATTTCCCTTCTTTTTGATTAATTTATTGATGGGTGTCACCGCTATCAAAGCGAGAACGTTTTATTGGGTTAGCCAACTCGGTATGCTCGCTGGCACCTTGGTTTACGTCAATGCCGGTACACAGTTGGGGAGAATCGATAGCTTGTCGGGTATCTTATCGTTTAATCTGATTGCCTCATTTGTGCTGTTAGGATTTTTTCCATTGATAGCCAAAAGTATATTAAATACCTTAAAAAAACGCCGCGTCTATAAAAACTATAGCAAACCAAAAAAATTCGACCGTAATATGATCGTGATTGGTGCTGGTGCTGGCGGGCTAGTCACTAGCTATATTGCTGCGACCGTCCGAGCAAAAGTAACCTTAATCGAAGCAGGCGAGATGGGCGGTGACTGCTTAAACTATGGCTGTGTACCCAGTAAAGCCCTGATTAAAAGTGCAAAAGTCGCAGAACAAATGCGCCATGCTGAGCGTTATGGCTTAGAAAACACGCCACCAGAGTTTTCATTTAAAAACGTCATGACCCGCATCCATAAAGTCATCGCTGACATCGCCCCAAATGATAGCATCGAGCGTTATACGGACTTAGGTGTCGAAGTGCTAAAAGGCTATGCCAAATTCATCGACCCGTGGACAGTAGAGATTGCGCTAAACGATGGCGGCACGCAAACACTCACCGCACGTTCCATTGTTATCGCTACTGGCGCGCGTCCATTTATCCCAGATTTGCCGGGTTTGGAAGAAACGGGTTATGTGACCAGCGACACCATGTGGAATACATTTACTGAGCTTGCTGAAGTACCGAAAAAACTGGTCGTCCTTGGTGGTGGGCCTGTCGGCTCTGAGTTGGCACAAGCCTTTGCACGCTTAGGCTCCAATGTGACCCAAATCGAAAGAGGCGCGCGTCTCATGAAAAAAGAAGACGTAGAAGTCTCAGAATTTGCACAGCAAGCATTGACGAAAAGCGGCGTAAACGTTTTAACCTCGCATCAAGCGATTCGCTGTGAAGCGCGCGATGGTAAAAAATTTATTATCGTTGAACCGCAAAGCGACAATATAGCTGGGCAAAGCCATACAGGCAAACAAGAAATGGCTATTGAATATGACGAGTTAATCTGTGCCGTTGGACGTAGTGCGCGCTTAGAAAGTTATGGTCTTGAAGATTTGGGCATCGAAACGAAGCGTACGATTGATACCGATGACTATTTAGAAACCCTTTACCCTAATATCTACGCCGCTGGTGATGTCGCTGGTCCTTATCAATTTACCCATGTGGCCTCCCATCAGGCATGGTACGCTGCCGTAAATGGTTTATTTGGACATCTAAAGAAATTTAAAGTAGATTACCGCGTCATTCCATGGACAACTTTTATTGATCCAGAAGTCGCACGCGTTGGCTTAAATGAGCAAGAGGCTGTTGAAAAAGGCATCGATTTTGAGATTACCCGCTACGACTTTAAAGACTTAGATCGAGCGGTAACTGAAAGCGCCAATGCTGGTTTTATCAAAGTCATTACGCCTAAAGGCAAAGATAAAATACTCGGCGTGACCATCGTCGCTGAACATGCTGGGGATATCATGCCGGAATTTATACTAGCGATGAAACATGGCTTAGGATTGAACAAAATACTCGGCACTATCCATATGTATCCAACGTGGGCAGAGGGCAATAAGTACGCTGCTGGTGAATGGAAACGCAATCATGCGCCCGAAACGATATTAAACTTACTTGAGAAATACCAGACATGGCGTCGAGGCTAGTTGAATTTTTATTAACTGCGCTAAAAACATATCATCATAACGGAAACTTAAATGTACGTTATTAAATCTTTACCAGCTTTGGCAATGTTAAAAAATCTAAGCCGCTATAGCGCCTATGCTATGGTGCTTAGCGTTTGTGTTGGTATATCAGCAAGCACTGCCTCACCCACTACTGGTAACCTTAATCAAAATTTATCATCTTGGCAGCAAATAGAGGCGCAAGGGGAAAACCAAGACGTCTACTTTTATGCATGGGGCGGTGACCCGCAGATCAACGCTTATCTACAGTGGGCAGCCAAGCAAGTCAATGATAAATATAATATTAACTTGGTTCATGTTAAATTAAGCGACACTAGTGAAGCCGTCAGCCGTGTACTCGCAGAAAAGTCCGCCAACAATAATGATAAAGGCAGCGTTGACCTCATCTGGATAAATGGTGCCAACTTTGCCACCATGAGTGAGAATTCATTATTGCTGAAACAGTGGGCAAATAAGCTGCCTAACTTTGCCTTGACCGATCCAGACAATAACCCGGCCGTTAACTTTGATTTTGGTGTACCAACCAATGGTATGGAAGCGCCATGGGGACAAGCCTCGCTGACTTTTTATTACGACAGCTTATCAACTAACAAATCACCAACCACTTTAAATCAGCTAGTCAATTGGACAGCGCAAAACCCCGGACGATTTAGCTATCCAAAGCCGCCTGACTTTTTAGGCATGAGCTTTTTAAAATATGCCTTAGTCATGCTACACGAGCAACATGATGCTAAAACAGGTGAAAATACCAAGGCACAGCTCAACCTGCCAGCCACTGAGCAAAATACAGATATTATATTAGCTCCTTTATGGACGTTTTTAGATGACTTGCATCCCACCTTATGGCGCAAGGGTGAGCAATTTGTGCAAACGGGCGCGCACATGCGGCGTTTGGTCGATGATACCGAGCTGAGTTTGGCCTTTACTTTTTCTGCACCTGAAGTACCCGCGGCCGTGCAGCGTTATGACTTACCCGAGAGCATTCGTAGCTATGCAATGAGTGATGGCAGCTTAAGTAACACCCATTTTGTGGCCATTCCTTATAACGCCAGCCATCCGCAAGCCGCGCAGCTAGTGGCAAACTTTTTAATGAGCCCAGAAGCACAGGCCAAAAAGCAAACCTCTGATATATGGGGTGATAAAACCGTACTCGTTCCCTCTACGCTCAATCCTGAACAACAAGCGCTATTCAAAGACAATAAACCACACCCTAGCGCCCTGCCCTTTGATAGCATCAAACGTACCGTGAGTGAACCACATCCAAGCTGGGTTGATGCCATTATGCAAGGCTGGCAAGCGCGTTATGGGGTCAGCCCATGAGTAAAAATACTAATAATAAAACGGCAAAAGAAAAAGTCCATTCTGCAACAATTACTGGCATAACCGCGCCTTATAAAACTGATCTATTTACGCGTATCGTCTCCTTGAGTCCGACATTTTTACTGCTGCTACTGATATTGCCGGTACTCGGTGGTTTGGTTTGCGTGCTGTTACCTGCCTTTAGCTGGGTGCCTGCACTTGAGCAAACGACTGTTAGTCTACAAGGCTTTCATGATCTTTGGCAGACGCCTGGTCTTACTCAAATGGTCGCTTTAAGTATCGCTACTGGATTGATAAGTACGTTACTCGCTTTTGTCATGACCTTAATGATTTTGGCGGCGTTTTTTAATAGCGTTTGGCTGACCCGTATTGAGCATTTACTTAGTCCAATCTTGGTCATTCCTCATGCAGCAGCAGCCATTGCGGTTGGTTTTTTAATTGCGCCTTCTGGTATGTTTTCACGCCTTATATCACCATGGCTAAGTGGCTGGGAATTGGCTCCAGACGGTATATTTCCACATGACCCCTACGGCATCAGTATTATCTTGGGTTTGACGTTGAAAGAGCTGCCATTTTTATTACTCATGGCACTAGGCGCTTTGGCACAACTAGAGCTTGGTAAAAAGCTACGTCAGCAGTATAAAGTCGCGTTAAATCTCGGCTATTACCCCATTACTGCCTTTTTTAAAGCGGTACTTCCTGTCCTCTATCCTTTTTTACGTTTGCCTATCTTAGCCGTGCTCGCCTATGCTAGTGCCAGCGTAGAGATGCCATTGATACTCGGTCCAAACACGCCGCCAACGCTGGCGGTCACTATCATGCAATGGTTTAACGATGTTGATTTAAACTTACGTATAAAAGCCTCGGCGGGCGCGTTATTACAGCTCGCTTTGACGGGTAGTTTAATCGCCTTGTGGCTTGGTAGCGAGAGAGCAATAAAAAATTGCTTTAATCGCACGTTGGTCAATGGCAAGCGCAGCTATGCCGATGCACTATGGCAAAAAATCACCGCAGCGTTGACCGCTGTGGTGATTGGCTTTATCTTGCTAGCGCTCATTGGGCTGGTAATGTGGTCAGTGGCTGGTTTTTGGCGCTTTCCAGCCGTATTGCCAGAGCAGTTGGTGTTATTGCATTTTCAAAGCGCCTTTACGCAAATGAGTACGCCATTATTTAATACCATTACGATCGGTATCGTGAGTACGATATTTGCCATTGTGCTGACATTGTTATGTTTGGAAGCTGAGCAATTAAGTCAAAAGCCACTTTCAACATTTACCAGTTTTATTATCTATTTACCGCTATTAGTGCCCAGTATTGCCTTTCTATTTGGGTTGGTTTGGCTACAGCAACTGGTGAATAATCAAACGGCATTTTTTAATGTGGCATTTGCCCATCTGCTCTTTGTGCTGCCCTATGTGTTTTTATCGCTTGCTAGCAGTTATCGACGTCTAGACCCTCGTTTTGCTCATGTAGCGGCAAGCCTTGGTGCAACTCCTGCTAGAGTATTTTTGCAGGTGAAATTACCACAACTGTTTGCGCCGTTGTTAATTGCCATTGCCCTTGGTTTAGCCATTAGCTTTGGTCAATACTTACCGACATTATTGGCAGGTGGCGGACGAATCGCCACCATCACCACAGAAGCCGTAACCCTCGCTAATGGTGCCAGTAGACGCACCAGTGCAGTGTATGCCATCATCCAAATGGCGCTACCCTTAGTTGGCTTTATATTGGCGTGGATATTGCCAAAGTACTTCTTTAAAAGTGGTAAAAATAGCAGCCGTTAAAACGTTTTTTAAAATATATTCGTTTTGAAGAGCACTGATTCTAAATAGCACTAATTTTGAAAATACCTAATAATAAAAACGCAAAGAAAAGGGCCTTTGATGCAATCCTCTTTACAGATAAAAAACTTACAGTTATATCGAAAAGGCGAGCTACTACTCAGCCTAGATGAGCAGATTGCTGGTGGTGAAATACTAACCATCATGGGTCCATCTGGCAGTGGTAAATCGAGTTTATTGAATTGGCTCACAGGTATATTGCCAAATGGTTTTACCGCTATTGGTGAGGTCTGGTTAAATGATGAAAATGTAAGCCATCTGCCGACGCATCTGCGGCATATTGGGGTACTGTATCAAGATGCCCTACTGTTTTCGCATTTATCGGTCGCAGGTAATATTGCGTTTGCGATGCCTAAAAGTAATAAAAAACAGCGCCGTGAAAAAATAGAACAAGCGCTGGCACAAGTGGGGCTAGCAGGCATGGGAGATCGCCATCCTGATAATTTATCGGGCGGACAACAAGCACGAGTGGCGCTACTGCGCACCTTGCTCAGCGCACCAAAAGCGATACTACTTGATGAGCCTTTTAGCAAGCTTGATACCCAACTTCGAGTAGATACGCGGCAACTGGTGTTTGAGCAAATCCGCACTCATAAACTTCCCGCCATCATGGTCACGCACGATTATAGCGATGCTGAGGCCGCAAACGGTAAAGTTATTCATTTAGACCTGTAGTTTTAGGCTTATACTTTTAAACTTGTAGATCTAAATTCTAAACATCAAAGCGAAATACAAAAGGCAAGCGCATGCTAGATAAATTTCTTACGCCCATGATTAAGCCGATACTAAGCCCTGTCGTCGTTGTCTTGCACAAACGCGGTATTACGGCTGATCAACTCACGGTGGCAGGCTTTTTAATCGGTATGTTAGCGGTGCCATTACTGGCGTTTGAGCTTTGGTATGGCGCACTGGCAGCCATTGCATTAAATCGTATTTTTGATGGTCTTGATGGCGCTTTAGCCCGTTATGCAAAGCAAAGCTCTAGCGCAGGCGGCTACTTAGATATTACGCTCGACTTTTTATTTTATGCCGCCATCCCGCTGGGTTTTATATTGGCAAATCCTGAACAGAATGCCATTGCTGGCGCTTTATTACTCGCGACCTTTATTGGCACAGGCTCTAGCTTCTTAGCGTTTGCCATTGCTGCGGAAAAGTTTACACTGAATAAACCGCAGTTTAAATATAAGAGTTTTTATTATTTAAACGGTTTGACTGAGGGCACCGAAACCATCGCACTGTTTGTCGCTTTTTGCCTGTGGCCACAGCACTTTGTATTACTCGCCAGCATTTTTGCCACTGCTTGCGCAATTACGATTTTTACCCGTATCCATGGTGGCTACCATACCCTTAAACAGCTAGAAATAGATAAAAACAGTATATAAATATAATAAGTTAAGAGGCAGCTAATGACTAACGAAGTATGGTGGCGGCTTGGGTTCTTTTTAAGCATTTTAGTGATTATGATGCTGATAGAATGGCGCATGCCTGCACGTCAAGCACCGATCAAAAGCAGCAAACGCTGGTTCGCTAACTTTGGCTTGGTGTTTGCGTCATCCGTTATTGCTCGTCTAGCGGTGCCTGTCGGTCTAACGGCTGTGGCGCTTTATAATCAGCAGCATGGGATTGGTCTATTTAATATCATCAATTTGCCAAGCATTGTCGTCATCATAATAAGCTTAATATTGCTCGACATCATCATTTACTGGCAGCATCGATTATTTCACCGCGTGCCTATGCTATGGCGTCTGCATAAAGTCCATCACGCTGATGCACATGTCGATGCCAGTACAGGGCTTAGATTTCATCCCATTGAAATCGTTTTAAGCATTCTAGTGAAGCTCGTTGCCGTCAGCTTGTTGGGCGTTCCTGCCATCGCCGTATTGATATTTGAGATTGCGTTAAATGGCTTAGCGATATTTAACCATGCCAATATTCGCCTGCCACCTTCGCTTGAAAAACCGCTGCGATTAATATTAATGACCCAGATTTTGCACCGTATTCACCATAGCCAACGCGTCAGTGAAACCAACTCAAATTATGGCTTTAGTGTCATTTGGTGGGATTGGATTTTTGGTAGTTATAAGGGTGAAGCAAAGCAGTCTGATAATGAGCTAGATATTGGGCTAAAAGAATACCCAGAAGCCAAACAAAATGCCTCGCTATGGGGATTGTTGACAATGCCATTTAGCAATGACTTGGTTAAGAAAAACAAATAACTGTCGCGATGCCGCCTAGCTTTGAATGTAAGTCAAAGTTACAAACAACTTGAGCATTCACTCAAATATTATTTGAACGATTGCTCAAAATGAATTATAGTGGCTGCAGTTGTTAAGCGACTCAAGTAAATTCCATTGATTAATATGAGTAATCGCTCAAATAAATGTTTGGCTCTTTAGTCACTTGCACACTTACTTTACAACAATTTATTAATAATGAATAAAAGGTTTTAATATGACTGACTTCACTCTACACGACAAAGACACAGCCCCAGAAGCAAGCCAAGCATTACTAGACAACTCAATCAATGCATTTGGCATGGTACCTAACCTACACGCTGTGATGGCTGAAGCGCCTGGCTTGCTCGAAGGCTATCAACAGCTACATCAACTGTTTTTAGACAGCAGTTTTGATGATGAGGAAACCACTGTTGTATGGCAAACCATCAACGTCGAACATGAGTGCCATTACTGTGTACCCGCTCATACTGGTATCGCAAAAAGCATGAAAGTGGATGACGCAATCACTGATTCATTACGTAATGAGACACCTCTACCAACTGAAAAACTAGAAGCATTACACGACTTTACGCTATCGGTCGTTCGTGATCGTGGTAATGTAAATGATGACGCAGTGCAAGCATTCTTAGATGCAGGCTTTACTAAACGTCAGATTTTAGAAGTGGTTCTTGCAGCGGCTCAAAAAGTGATGAGCAACTACACCAACCATTTGGCCAACACGCCAATCGACAAGCCTTTCCAAAAGTTTGAATGGCATAAAGCTGTCTAATTATATAAGAACCAAATAAGGAGCCACTATGAGTAATTTAAAAAGGGGCTGTCCTAGATAAGTAAAATAATCTAGGATAGTCATATGAGAAAGAGCAGATTAAGTTGGTACAAACAAACC
>NZ_CAJHBN010000029.1:0-6527 GCF_904846655.1 Psychrobacter sp. NC44
AGTTGAGTTCAGAGTAAGAACTAATGCTGACGAATATATAAAGAATATTATTGATGATTTAGGTCAGAATGAATGATTTTATCTATTAAACTCCCCAATTTTTTTAATAACAACTCTCTTAATGCTCTAAAGAGCCAAATGGGTGTCGATAGAAACACTTATGGGGATTTTGGAAATAGTCAGTATAAGGCAGCTCAAATTCAACTTGAGACCACTGGCATTGATATCGAAGACCTATCGGATATTACGCCGTTAGAAGATCACACACTATCCTATAATGGTAAAAGAATAATTTTATATATACGTGATATTAGTGATTGGAAAGATGAATTAAAGCTACCTAGATTCCATGTTGCACATTGTTCAACCCTGCAAACGATGATTGGTCATGGTAAGAAGAAAAGATATGTTGTTTCACAAAATGAAAATGATGTTTTTCATCTAAACCTTATTAATGGCAAGAGGATTACAAAAGTAGAGCACTCTTTAAGCATCTGTAGGAACTGCTTAGAAACTATTAGATGGAACAACTATTCTAAAAGCCTGACCTATGAGAAAAGAGAGCTTTGCGTTAGCGATTTTAAAGTTAAGGACTTTTTTTTCAAGTATCCAAAATCATTAGTAGATAAAAGTGGCTACTCTAGTCAAAACTCAGCACTGAATCAGTACTCTAATGACTGGTCTCAAATTAGTAGTCAGTATAGGGGATCTAAGAACTGGACTTGCGAACAGTGCGCGGTCAATTTGATCAGCAATAGGCGCTTATTGCATACCCATCATATAAATAGTCAAAAAAATGAAAATAATTATTCAAATTTAATGGCTCTTTGTGTTGACTGCCATGCCAAACAACCAATGCATAGTCATATGTACAATCTCCCTGATACTAATAAGAATGTCAAAGAAATTTCAGAAATCCGTAAGAGACAAAATATAGGTTAACCTTGGATTATAATAGCCTAAATAATTATCTAGTGGTTTTTAGTTGGATATATATTATTGAGGTGTTATACCCCTAAATTTTAGTAATAATCAGAAAATATCATTATTTATGTTATAATGGTAAACAAAATTTCAATAGATAAGGATTTAACTTTATGAAAAAAATGATAGTAGTATTAATTACCATCACATTTGCTACTTCTGTATTCGCTTCAAGCGGACGTACTAACTCAGCTGGATGTCATAATTCAAAAACAGAAGGGTATCATTGTCACTAAAATGACAGTTACAGTAACGAATCGGATAATGTGATAATCATATTATTTAGTATAAGTAAGAAAAAAAGAGGCTAGTTATTAGCCTCTTTTTTATTATTTAAGGTTATTAAATAAATAAGAATATACCAGCGGAACCATCTGAAAAGGCTAATTAATCCATTAAGAGACTACTGTAGTGGAATTACTTAATAGGCAATGATCAGTTTAGGTATTTCCTTGGCCACATCAGCAATCAGGTGCCGTGAGCACTTAGCCATTTTTTGAATATCAGAATAGCTATGACCTGATTTGAGTAGACTAGCGATGATCTTACGCTTTTCGGTATCCTTCCTACGACCGGCATATTTACCTTCTGCCTTAGCACGAGCAATACCTTGCATCTGACGATTACGGCGATCCTTATAGTCTTTTCGAGAAATGGCTGCGAGCATATCGAGCATCATTTAGTTGATGGCCTGCAATACACTGCTCATAAATTCAGTGCTGCTTTCAGATTGAAGCGCCATATATGAGGTCGGTAGCTCTTTTGATACGATAGAGAGCTTTTTTTCTGATAGCATTCTTTTGAGCGTATCCCAATCAGCTTGGTTCAAACGCGCCAAGCGATCAATCTGCTCAACTAAGATCACATCGCCCTTATGAGCATCTTCAATCAGCTGCATAAGCTTGGGTCGCACCAAGATAGCTCCTGATTCGTTTTCGACATAGAATGCGGCAATCTTGTGGCCATGATCATTGGCAAATGCTATGAGTTTGCTTTTGGCACGCTTAGCATCTTGTTCTTTGGTAGACGCTCGTAGATACGCTCTGATAAACATAAACACCTAAAATAGTCTGTTATAAGTGGTTCCATTATAGCAGTCTGTTTTAAGTGGTCTGTTAATAGGTTTGAAGGGTGAAATAACCGGTTCCCTTGGGGTATACCTATTTTTGAAACTTACTACATCTTATAGTGCTTTTTTAAAATATCTATAATGGGTGCATACTCTTCTTTAAAGAATATATAGTTTTCTTCAGCTAGTGACATAGAGCTTCTCATCTGCGGTTGGCATTCTAGTACGCAGCTTACTAAGTCAATATCTCCTGTAATAACGCTCCTTTCAAGTAAGTTTCTACTATACTTATCTAAATTCTCAATATCATAACCCTGCTGTAAAGCACGCTCTAAAAGCTTTAAATCTTTTTTATCAAGAGCCTCATCCACGGTATTTTCATATACTGAAATATCTTGAAGGTCGAATAGAGAGCTGCGAAATTCTGAAAAGGATTGTGCCAGCTTGATACATTTAGTGCCTATAGTATCTTTATCATAGAAATAGACTTCTCCAAAACTATCTGCCGCTAGACTTAGCATGATGTCGTTACCTACATTGTCATCGGCTATGATTAAAAATTTTCGTCCTTCCTCATGATCTATGCTTTTTCCATTCTTGTACGAATTAATTAAATCAAAATAATCATTGTCATTGGAAATCCTACATACATGATGAATAATAGAGTATTCACCTTTAAATACCTCAAAAGCATTTTTCTCAAAACCCATACCATTATGCTCTAGCAAATAACCTCTATAGTCTTGAGGGAGTGTTACACCTAAAACATCTTCTAGGGTCGCTAATCTTTGCGTATCCAACGGGGAAGTAGTTTCAATCATTCAATCGATCTCTATTCATGTTAAAGAATATGACGTGTACTATTGATTTAATGGTTATTAAAGTTATATTTAACACTAGCAGTTCGATTCCTGTATAGCGCACCAATCACGAGTAAATACAAATGAGCTTCAATTTTTACGCAGTATCTAGATTTAAGGATAGCGAAGCTATTTTTGATGCCAAATGGACTAACATCGCTAACTTTATCGAAAACATTGGTATCGAAAACATCAACGATTACTTAACTGTAGAAAACGATTTTATAGACTTTTTAAGGATGTTTTACACTGATAGCTCAACAATTCCTCAAGAGAAATATGGCTTAAGTTTACTGGGGTTTTGTATAAATGTGCATGATTTAAAAATTTTCAGTGAAAAGCATTTTTACGGTTTAAAGGATGTAAAGACAAGGCTGTATGCGTTAGCTAAATTAAACATTAGCTATATATCTGAAAATGATTTAACTTTCTTGCTTAGATGCTGGGTAAGAGATTTATGCTCGATTCATTTCTTTGATGTCAGTACAGGTAGTTTATTGAGATCATCAGACGAAAGTTTTACTTTTACTATGATTTTACGTGAAGATGTAGAGATTTCAGATATCTTTGAGCCAGTTGATAATGTATATATACATGAAGCTTTAGATCCAGATAGATAATAATCTGGATTGTAATACACTTAGCGATAAGTGCTATCCAAGGTTTCTTGAGCTTGAAAAACTAACGTTCTGTATACCATGAAGTACACTGCGACTATTTCAGTGAGTTAAAACCTTAATACCATTAGCTTACAGTCTAGTATTCGAGTCCTCACTAGGGAATCGAACCAGTGAAATCACCTAATTCCAGCTAGTATCTGGTTAGGGCAAAGTGTCAACTCGATCTTCCCAACGTCTTGCTTGTTCGGCATAATCTAGATTAATGGTTTTTAACCGCTCGTATAATTCTGTTAATTCATTTGTAGCAACATAACTTCCTTGCTTGGAAAGATCTTCAAGCTCCTTAAGTTTTGGGTCTAATAGTTGGTGAATCACGTCTACCGTGGAATCATTAAGCGTTTTATTCATTCGACTGATGAAACTATTTACTAATATAGCCTTCGTGTCTAAATGCCCTGCTTTGGATAGTAAATAAGCAGTCACGGCTTCAACACTACTCTCAGTCTCATGCTGTAAATTAATAGGGTTGTTATCACTGATATGTCTTTGTTTTTCTGTGATTGCTACCGCAACCATATAATTAAGTAATGGTGATACATCGTTAGGGCTAAAGGATTGATGGTAGTCAACCACATAGCTCATATACTGCACAGCTTTAGCATCATCTTTAGGTGCGAATTCGCCTAGATAATTATGAACCGCCATATAGATGTATATGTTTATGAACTTGTCTGGATCGTGCTTTTTCTGTTTTACTGGTTCTACGTTTTTAATTATTTGGTCAAGTTCTTCATTATCTAAACCTTTATATTTAGAGAAGCCTTCTGGTACATCACGAATAATTATCTCCGCTATCTTGTCTAAATCGTGTTCAAGTTGCTGATACAGCGCAATAGCCTCTTTGTCACTACTGAATGGCTTACTGGCTTTGCATGGTTGAAAGTCTTCCACTTGAAGATCTAAGTCATTAGAATGAACTTCAATACCATTTGGCGTTTGTGTGAGATTATTCAGATCAATGGGCGTATCAGACTGTTCAATGTGCTTGTAGATGTTACAACTTGATGAGCTGTCAGTAACGCTTGATACGTTAAAAGACTGGTTAGGTGTGCTTTGAGCGATTGCCATTGATGACAGCGTAGAAAGCACAGCAGCTGAGAATATAGATAAAATTGGGTTTAGATAATTATTAATATCTACTTTTCTGTTGTACATAGTGCACTTTCCAATATATTCGATAAAGTGAGTTGTGACCATATCTTGTACTTTGTAGATTAATAACTTAGATTTACAAAACAGGGAACATACCGCACTTTCTTGTTTCTGTCTGATACATGACTAGCAATAATAGCGGAAAATTCAGCGTTATGGTTTCCTAATAAAGCGGTTCGTAAGATTTATTCATTTCTAGCTTAATCTATGACTTTTATAAGCGGTCTATGGTCTAACGTATGTACGGTTAGAGTAGCGAAAAGCTAAAATTTTATGACTAATTATTGTTATTTGGTGCAAACAATCACTATGGTTAATCGATCAATAAGATAAATCTTTGTTGCTGCGTTTAGTTTACCAAGTTTATCTCTACGGTTGCTTCAGCATAGCTCATTGCTGCTTTATTCAAGTAAATCAGTTTCCGATATAGTCGAGAATTATGTAGGGATACATATAGTTTTAAGTGCTGTTATACGGCGCATAAGACATTTTGTATAGACGACCAATATATGGCATTTAATCAATGGCTATGCCATTATCAACACCAGTAATCAAACTTTCTCGCATGTCATTTACTCGTTCTACTTCGCTGGCTCCTAAAAACTTCTTTTCTCTAGCTGTGGCATTCTCAAACCTTTTAATCGACTGCTCAATGCCCTTTCTATAAGAAACCTCTACAGGATACTGGATACCATAGTCTTTAATCATGCGTTGCTTGTACTTTTGAGCGGTTTCTAGTCTTTTACCATCGTCAATATTTTTTTGAAGAAGACTTGCAAAACTGTTCCCAAAGGTGTCAATCTGCATGGGTTCAGCGCCTTTGCTTAGTAGATAATCAATAGCATCATAACTGTGGATGGCATATGCAGTCATCAAAGGTGTGCTCCCAGAGATATACTCTGGATGATTGATATCCGCGCCACGCTTAATCACTAAATCAAACAGTTGCTCGCTATAGCAATCATTCACCATTAAACCATCTAAAGGTGACGAGGCTATGACCTGCTGCTATGTTTAGATTGCTATGAGCACTGCCAATGAAAAGCAACTTATCAATGTCTGCCCCTAAATCAAGTAAGGTCTTAACTGATTTACGCTTACCCTTGGTCACCGCATAGTTTAAATAAGTCCATTGGTAGGTCCAGACACCGCGCTCTATACTGTCTCTGGTATTAACATCATAGCCTTCTTGTTTAATCAAGCGGGTAATCTCGTCAGTATCTTCGTTAAAGATGGCTTCTGCCATACTAACGTTTTTTCCTTGAAAGTACTTCTCTATATGCGCTTCTTTATAGTTCTTATGCGTATTCATATTGCTGCAACCTATGACTAAAACGGTTAGCAATAAAAAGAGTATAATTTTTATATCCAAATACTTATTCATACTTACTTCTGTCAAGAGTTTCAGAAGTACTAAAGTTAATGGTTTTTATACAAATCTCGTCATTGTCTACATCTATTGGATCAAAAAATAATTCCATCTTTCCAAAATTTTTGTCATTATCCATGACTCTATCAAAGGAAAGCGATCCAAGTCTAGCAATGAGTACATAATCGTCTTGCTTCATTTTGTCCCTGAATTTGCTCCCTGCAAAACACACAGATTCTTTTAGTTTAATATGAAAAAACTGTGTGCCTCGATCACTACTTCTTATTTCCATTTCTGCAATATTAGTAGTATCCCCAACACGGGGGTATAAGAGAATGAACCGCCCCGAGTATATCGGAGGCTGATTTACTTGAGTCAGGCAGCCATGCCTGACAGGATTAAATTATCATAAT
>NZ_CAJHBN010000030.1:0-6023 GCF_904846655.1 Psychrobacter sp. NC44
TTTTGGATAGCTTTACGTTGTGAATCTAGGTTGCCTAAAGTCATCTCTAGATTTTCAGCGACCCCTTTAAAGCTCTCGGCGTTGTTTGTGAATATTTTCGAGTTTTCAGTTACTACTGATGAGTCATGTACGACGCTCTCAAACTGAATGGCAACTGTTTCTATATTCTGTGTAATGGCATCTAATGACTTTGTTGATGTCTCAATATAGCTTTTGTATTGTTCTTGCCAATCTAAAAGCTTTGCTACGGCTTCATTCAGTTGCTTAAAGTTCTCTCCAAACTGCTCATTTATTTTGGCATTGAAGTCTTTTATGACCTCTTGCAACGCTTTAACCAGTTCATCAGAAGATGACTTTGAAATCTTATCAAGAGCTTTGTTTTGGGCTTCTGCGAGTTCTTTTATGTTTTGAGAGTTTTCTGTTCTTAACCCTTTCAGCTCTTTTAACATCTCCTGATCAATATTTGAGTCATCAACATAATCATTCTTTTCAAAAAACCTCCTGAAATTAAAGGTCAATGCCCATCCTACCCCAAACACAGAAGCCCAAAATGCAGTTTTCATGCTATCAAGTAAAGCAGGTACACTATCCTGAATATTCAAGGAGTTGAATTTTAGCAACCCTATAGCGATTGCAAAAAATGTCGCAAAAATTCCTAAAGTTGTTAGGATTGTAGGCGCTTGTTCTGAGGTTTTTTGGTCATGGTTTTTATGAAAATATAGCGCAAGAGCTGAAATGATCACAATAAACAGAAGAGTTTCGTTACTTAAACCCATTGAAATAGTCCTAACTAATTATGTTATAAGCAAATGAAACGTACTCAATTCATCAGATATAAGTTGGCTTCTAGAATTTTAATGAGGTAATGCTAGCATATATAAGTGCAACTCCAATTTAATAGTTTGATATCAGAAAATTATTGGCGCAGGTAAGCACTATTTAGAATATAAGGTTTTTAAGTCCCTCTGACTAAGAGCGCGTTTTCGAGAACTGTGATATATTCACCTAAAGGTTCATATTTCCCAATTCTCAAAACACGTTGGGGACACCCCAAACCCCAAAAACCAAGCTCAAAAAAGGCAGTCGTTATGGCGATATTCATGGCAAGCACCAAGTCAGTATCCAGAGGACAAGGACAAAATGCGGTTGCTGCTGCTGCCTACCGTGCCGGTGACAAATTGCTTGATGAAGATAAAGAACATGGCAAAACCCATGACTACCAAAAACGCAGCGGTGTATTAAGTGCCAATATTATATTGCCGACTTCCTTATCTGGTGGCGACATTGGCAGAGCCGAATTATGGAACATGGCTGAACGTAATGAGACTCGTAAAAATAGTCGTGTAGCTCGTGAATGGTTGATTGCCTTACCGCATGAACTGAGTGAACAAGATCGCAAAAACTTAGCTCATGACTTCGCCAGAACCTTAGCCGATAGATATCAGGTGATCGCAGATTGTGCGATCCATGTGCCAACTGATAAAGAAATCGAGCGCGGTGCAAGCCCTCTTAACTTCCATGCCCATATTTTATTAACCACGCGCACCGCCACAATCGACGATGACGGCAAAATCTACTTAACCAAAGACAAAGCCGACAGCGAAATATCAGACAATGACCGTAGGAAAAAAGGCTTACCACGCATGAGCGCTGAGATTAAGACAGTGCGTGAGCTGTGGGAACATACCGCCAACAAGGTGCTGGAAGCGAAAGGGCATCATTTAATCGACAGCCGTAGTTATAAATCACAAGGTATCGATCTAGTACCCCAAATCAAGATGGGTAAGGACGCTACGCACATGGAACGTAAAGGGATACCGACCGAAAAAGGTCAGTTTAACCGTGAGATTATCCAGTCTAATGAGTTGGTTTGGAACAAGCACTTAAACGACAACCAAAAAACCAATGCTAAAGCAGATCGAACCATTTCAGATCTACGCGAAAGCAAGCTGTTCATCGTCCCAGCTGTGCCAGAACCTAATTTTAAAAAGCGCAAAGTCTCTGATGTAGACCTAGCACGCGCCTACGATACGGCAAATAGACTTAAAAACATAAAGCTCGATCGTGAGAAAGTACAGCAAGCCGAGCAAGAGCGACTAAGGCAGAAGCAAATAGCTGACGCTGAACAAAAAAAGCAAGAGCAGTTAGAACAAGAGAAGCGAGAGCAACAACAGCGCAGAGACCAGATACGCGAAAGGATTGCTATGGAAACACGGCAATTTAATCAGAACTTTAAGCGACTAGCACAGCAACTCATTAAATTTGATAAGCCATACTTGCAGAAAATAGACCCAGACAGCGAGTTTGGCAAACATCTTGTGGCTATTGTAGCCGCAGATACCCTCATGCGAGAGCTAACAAGCTATCAACGCGACCCTGGCACCACAAAGCACCAACGAGAGCTTGCAGAGATTCAATACGAGCGTTTAGGCAACACCCTTATCGCGCAATCGCAATCAGCATTAGATAGCAGCAAAAGCACACGACAGAGCTTGACGCAAAAAGAGTATACAGCAGCATTAAAGGGCGTTTTTGATGCTATGGTACCTGAGCATAAGCAGAACCTCACACAAACGCAGCAGGAGCGCCTACAGAGCGTCTCAACAGCCATTAATGACCATAGCTATGATATCAATCGCAGTCGTAGCAGAGGACTAGGATTTCAGATATGACCGACAACGCCCAGTCGATTGAAATAGCAGAAATAATATTTACCCTTCAAATACTCATCGAACACCAGCAAGAGCTATTAGCAGAAGGTAAAGCCCAGGGTCAAACTAACGATGAACATGTAAAACAAATTTCAGCAATGATAAGGCAGTTAACTGAGCTATTAAAAACGTATCAAGATAACGCCCAGTCGATCACAGACAACACCATTCAATCTATCAAAAACACTATAAGCGTAGCCTTTGAGAAAAACCAAGAAAGCTATCATGCCCTGATAAATAAGGGCTTTACCACCCATATAGACACAGCGACCAAAAAGCTATCAACGGTTGCTGATAAGGTTGGACAGGAATTAGACGATATTAAGGTTGCTGCTACCAACTCAAAAACTGAGTTTGAAGGCAGACAGAGTTATTTTAAGTTATACGAGGACACGTATGACGAGCAAAGTAGGAAGCTCAAAGAGAGTGTAGACGGTACCGTTACTGCTATTATAAAAAATACCAAAGACAAGCTTGAAGATATTGGCAGTGACTTTAGTGATGATTTAGCAAAAAAACTTAGCTCCAAGGTGACTGTTGTACTTAGTGCTGTTTGTATCTCAGTTATGCTGCTAACGTTCGGTTTATCTTGGTTATTTATTCCTAGTAAGTCTGAAATTAGTGATAGACAAACAAAATATGATGAACTCGCTAAGGCTCAGGTCATGCCTAGTATTACTAAGCGTGAAGATGGTTATTATGCACGGATTGATTCTAAAACATGTATTGATAACCCTGACGCAAACCTACTGAATAAATCACTATTGTGCAAAATTAAATAAGTTAATTCATAATTTTATTTTTAATAAACACAGCTTTTAATTCTTTAGTTATCAACAACCAAAAATGCTTTTAATGCTTTTAAATGCTTTTAAATGCTTTTAAGCCATCTGTATGCTTTGCTACTCAAGGCATACAGCGCCCATATAAGGACGTTTAGTTACCCATATAAGGACGTTTAGTTACCCATATAAGGACGTTTAGTTACCCATATAAGGACGTTTAGTTACCATATAAGGACTAAAATAAATTAGTCCTTATAATGACTTTAAGATAATATGTCATTTAATAATAACATAGGGGTGATAATCTCGTGAGTAAAGGTAACTTAGTCGTTAAAACAAATCAGCTTAATTCAGCACTACAGAATTTATCTCTGCCTGAAATCCGTATTGTCCAATTGGCAATAGTAGATGCTAGGGAAACTAATACAGGACTGAGCACCGATAAGCCTTTACGCATTGATGCTTTACGATATGCTGAGATGTTTGAAACCACTCGGCAGAATGGCTATAAGCGTATGAAAGAAGCTGAGGAAACCTTGTTCAATAGGCGTTTTAGCTATATTGATGATGACGGCAAAGTTATTAAATCTCGTTGGATACAACAAGTAAAATACCTTGATGACGAGGGTGCGATTGAATTAGTTTTTACCCTTGCTGTGGTTAATGGCATTAGCCGTATCAATGGTGCAGAAGATTTTTTCACTTCATATCTGCTTGAGCAAACAGCCAGCATGGATAGTATTTACTCTGTCAGGCTTTATGAGCTGCTAGTACAGTGGAAAGCTGCCAAGCAAACCCCAATGTTTGAGCTTGAGAAATTTAGAGACCAACTAGGTGTCGAGGCTAGTGAATATAAGGCAATGTGCGACTTTAAAAAGCGTGTATTGCAAGTAGCTATTGATGAAATCAACGAAAAATCAGATATTAAAATCAGCTATGAACAAGTTAAAAAAGGGCGGAGCATAGCAGGTTTTAAATTCAAGGTTTTAGTTAAAGATAAGCCAAAAGATGCAAAGCAAGAAGGTAACAGAGATATAAACACAGCAGATATGTTTACAATTGAAGGGCTAAACGATAAGCAGTTAGGTCGTATTGCTCGCAATCCTAGCTTCATGGCAGATTACAATCACTTAGTTAGCTCTACCAGCCCAGCTGGTCAAAATGTTAAAGCATGGGAATCCGAAATAATAGATCGCCTCAAAAAAGACCCTTCGGATTTCACTAAACGACCAATTAGAGGTTATCTTGTGTATTAGCATTAGCTAATCAGTTCGTGATGAATAATTTTCAAATTCGATCACTTTTTTTAAGGGTATTAGTATGTATAAAAAAGCTTGTAATTTCATTCATAAGTTTAGTAAAAAGTTAGAAGATGTTAATAACGACCTAGATAATTATAATTTAAAAAATAACTTAAAGAATCAAGAGCTTAAAAAACATCACCATGAAAAAAGAACAAAAGTAGCTAATGAAAATGGGTTCGAAACAGTAGAAGATTTCGATCAAGCTATAGAAGACCTTAATGACGAAATTTTTGGGACACACAGTAAAAGAAAGTAAGTATTCAAGCTATTAGAATCTAAAGTTAACGTATATTTTGCTTCTTACGAATTTCTGAAATTTCTTTGACATGCCTGTTAGTATCAGGAAGATTGTACATATGACTATGCATTGGTTGTTTGGCATGGCAGTCAACACAAAGAGCCATTAAATTTGAATAATTATTTTCATTTTTTTGACTATTTATATGATGGGTGTGCAATAAGCGCCTATGACTAATCAAGTTAACAGCGCACTGTTCACAAGTCCATTTTTTAGACCCTCTATACTGACTACTAATTTGAGACCAGTCATTAGAGTACTGATTCAGTGGTGAGTTTTGACTAGAGTAGCCACCTTTATCTACTAATGATTTTGGATACTTTAAAAAAAAGTCCCTAACTTTAAAGTCGCTAACGCAAAGCTCTCTTTTCTCATGAGGCATGCTTTTAGAGTAGCTATTCCATCTTATAGTTTCTAAGCAGTTCCTACAGATACTTAAAGAGTGCTCTACTTTTGTAATCCTCTTGCCATTAATAAGGTTCAGATGAAAAAGGTCATTTTCATTTTGTGAAACAACATATCTTTTCTTCTTGCCATTACCAATCATCGTTTGTAGGGTTGAACAATGTGCAACGTGGAATCTAGGTAGCTTTAATTCATCTTTCCAATCACTAATATCACGTATATATAAAATTATTCTTTTACCGTTATGGGATAACGTGTGATCTTCTAACGGTGTGATTTCTGATAGGTCTTCAATGTCAATACCCGTAGTCTCAAGTTGAATTTGAGCTGCCTTATACTGACTATTTCCAAAATCCCCATAAGTATTTCTATCGACACCCATTTGACTCTTTAGAGCATTAAGAGAGTTGTTATTAAAAAAGTTGGGGAGTTTAATAGATAACATCATTCATTCTGACCTAAATCATCAATAATATTCTTTATATATTCGTCAGCATTAGTTCTTACTCTGAACTCAACT
>NZ_CAJHBN010000031.1:0-5522 GCF_904846655.1 Psychrobacter sp. NC44
TACCCTATATATCAGTTACTGGACGACAGTGATTGAGCACTATTTAAAAGCATAACTAAAGAACAACTTGTGTGGATTTTTGCTGATTCAGAATGCTAAAAAATAAAGTTGGTTTTAACTCCTTTTCGGAGTTCATTCTAACTATAAAAATTATCATTTAAGACAGCAGAAAAACTCAAAGTTAATTCATTACGAACATAATTTTTAGCGATTTTGCCAGATTAGATGAGCCAAGTTTAGAAGCTTCTTTAAAGAGCTTCATAGCAAGATTAAACTGAAGAGTTTGATCATGGCTCAGATTGAACGCTGGCGGCAGGCTTAACACATGCAAGTCGAGCGGAAACGATGATAGCTTGCTATCAGGCGTCGAGCGGCGGACGGGTGAGTAATACTTAGGAATCTACCTAGTAGTGGGGGATAGCACGGGGAAACTCGTATTAATACCGCATACGACCTACGGGAGAAAGGGGGCAGTTTACTGCTCTCGCTATTAGATGAGCCTAAGTCGGATTAGCTAGATGGTGGGGTAAAGGCCTACCATGGCGACGATCTGTAGCTGGTCTGAGAGGATGATCAGCCACACCGGGACTGAGACACGGCCCGGACTCCTACGGGAGGCAGCAGTGGGGAATATTGGACAATGGGGGAAACCCTGATCCAGCCATGCCGCGTGTGTGAAGAAGGCCTTTTGGTTGTAAAGCACTTTAAGCAGTGAAGAAGACTCCGTGGTTAATACCCACGGACGATGACATTAGCTGCAGAATAAGCACCGGCTAACTCTGTGCCAGCAGCCGCGGTAATACAGAGGGTGCAAGCGTTAATCGGAATTACTGGGCGTAAAGGGAGCGTAGGTGGCTCTATAAGTCAGATGTGAAATCCCCGGGCTTAACCTGGGAACTGCATCTGAAACTGTAGAGCTAGAGTATGTGAGAGGAAGGTAGAATTCCAGGTGTAGCGGTGAAATGCGTAGAGATCTGGAGGAATACCGATGGCGAAGGCAGCCTTCTGGCATAATACTGACACTGAGGCTCGAAAGCGTGGGTAGCAAACAGGATTAGATACCCTGGTAGTCCACGCCGTAAACGATGTCTACTAGTCGTTGGGTCCCTTGAGGACTTAGTGACGCAGCTAACGCAATAAGTAGACCGCCTGGGGAGTACGGCCGCAAGGTTAAAACTCAAATGAATTGACGGGGGCCCGCACAAGCGGTGGAGCATGTGGTTTAATTCGATGCAACGCGAAGAACCTTACCTGGTCTTGACATATCTAGAATCCTGCAGAGATGCGGGAGTGCCTTCGGGAATTAGAATACAGGTGCTGCATGGCTGTCGTCAGCTCGTGTCGTGAGATGTTGGGTTAAGTCCCGCAACGAGCGCAACCCTTGTCCTTAGTTACCAGCGGGTTAAGCCGGGAACTCTAAGGATACTGCCAGTGACAAACTGGAGGAAGGCGGGGACGACGTCAAGTCATCATGGCCCTTACGACCAGGGCTACACACGTGCTACAATGGTAGGTACAGAGGGCAGCTACACAGCGATGTGATGCGAATCTCAAAAAGCCTATCGTAGTCCAGATTGGAGTCTGCAACTCGACTCCATGAAGTAGGAATCGCTAGTAATCGCGGATCAGAATGCCGCGGTGAATACGTTCCCGGGCCTTGTACACACCGCCCGTCACACCATGGGAGTTGATTGCACCAGAAGTGGATAGCTTAACCTTCGGGGGAGCGTTCACCACGGTGTGGTTGATGACTGGGGTGAAGTCGTAACAAGGTAGCCGTAGGGGAACCTGCGGCTGGATCACCTCCTTATAGATGGCATTCGGTCAGCAAGAATTCACAACAAGTTGTTCTTTAGTTTAAGCTTACGTTTTAACAAGCGTAATTGGGTCTGTAGCTCAGCTGGTTAGAGCACCGTGTTGATAACGCGGGGGTCAGTGGTTCAAGTCCACTTAGACCCACCATTTTATAATGGGGCCATAGCTCAGTTGGTAGAGCGCCTGCCTTGCACGCAGGAGGTCAACGGTTCGACTCCGTTTGGCTCCACCACTATAGACGAATAAGCTTTAAGTGCTAATAGTATAAATAGAAACAAGTGATTTATCTTTGAATAAAGACACGATTACTTCTTTCTGTTTTATACAGAATCTGTGACTCGACGAGAGCATAGAGACTATTTAAAAACATAGATATGAGTCTGGGTTAGGAACACGTGTTCACGCGTTGTTCCTAACCTTAATCACTCACCTCTTAACGACATCAGTTGTTATCCCAGGGGTGAGTGATTAAAAAAAGTAAAGAGAACTGAATCAAGCGTATAAACATAGGTGATATCGTTATCATAATTAGACTTTATAACACTTAGCAGTCGAAAGACTACTTGGGGTTGTATGGTCAAGTAATGAAGCGCACATGGTGGATGCCTTGGCAGTCAGAGGCGATGAAAGACGTGACAGCCTGCGATAAGCTTCGGGGAGGCGGCAATATCCTGTGATCCGGAGATTTCTGAATGGGGAAACCCACCTACCATAAGGTAGGTATCTTGTACTTGTACAAGAAGCGAACGAGGGGAAGTGAAACATCTCAGTACCCTTAGGAATAGACATCAAATGAGATTCCCCTAGTAGCGGCGAGCGAACGGGGAGAAGCCGATTAATGCTAATGTAGAAGAACAGCGTGGGAAAGCTGACCGTAGTAGGTGATAGTCCTGTATTCGAAACATTAGCGTTAACATATTAAGTAGAGCGGGGCACGAGAAATCCTGTTTGAAGATGGGGGGACCATCCTCCAAGGCTAAATACTCCTGACTGACCGATAGTGAACCAGTACCGTGAGGGAAAGGCGAAAAGAACCCCTGTGAGGGGAGTGAAATAGAACCTGAAACCGTGTGCGTACAAGCAGTGGGAGCCTTAATTTATTAGGGTGACCGCGTACCTTTTGTATAATGGGTCAGCGACTTATATTCTGTAGCAAGGTTAACCGTTTAGGGGAGCCGTAGGGAAACCGAGTCTTAATAGGGCGCCATAGTTGCAGGGTATAGACCCGAAACCGAGTGATCTATCCATGAGCAGGTTGAAAGTGCCGTAACAGGCACCGGAGGACCGAACCCACTGTCGTTGAAAAGCCAGGGGATGACTTGTGGATAGGGGTGAAAGGCTAATCAAACTCGGTGATAGCTGGTTCTCCCCGAAAGCTATTTAGGTAGCGCCTCGGACGAACACCATTGGGGGTAGAGCACTGTTTCGGCTAGGGGGTCATACCGACTTACCAAACCGATGCAAACTCCGAATACCGATGAGTGATATCCGGGAGACACACAGTGGGTGCTAACGTCCATTGTGGAGAGGGAAACAACCCAGACCGCCAGCTAAGGCCCCAAATTCCTAGTTAAGTGGGAAACGAGGTGGGAAGGCATAGACAGCTAGGAGGTTGGCTTAGAAGCAGCCATCCTTTAAAGAAAGCGTAATAGCTCACTAGTCGAGTCGGCCCGCGCGGAAGATGTAACGGGGCTCAAACTAGGAGCCGAAGCTGCGGATTTGAATTTGTTTTCAAGTGGTAGGGGAGCGTTGTGTAAGCCTGTGAAGGTGTGTCGTAAGGCATGCTGGAGGTATCACAAGAGCGAATGCTGACGTGAGTAACGATAATGCGAGTGAAAAGCTCGCACGCCGGAAGATCAAGGGTTCCAGTCCAACGTTAATCGGGGCTGGGTGAGTCGACCCCTAAGGCGAGGCCGAAAGGCGTAGTCGATGGGAAATCGGTTAATATTCCGATACTTGTTTATAATGCGATGGAGGGACGGAGAAGGTTATGTCAGCCTGGCGTTGGTTGTCCAGGTGAAAGGATGTAGGCTTACAACTTAGGTAAATCCGGGTTGTTATATGGCTGAGATCTGATAGCAAGCTGTACTTGTACAGTGAAGTGGCAAATACCATGCTTCCAGGAAAAGCTTCTAAGCAATAGTTATAAACGAATCGTACCCTAAACCGACACAGGTGATCAGGTAGAGAATACCAAGGCGCTTGAGAGAACTCTGCTGAAGGAACTAGGCAAAATGGTACCGTAACTTCGGGAGAAGGTACGCTGCTGATGGTGATAGGACACGCTCCTTGAGCTGTTGGCAGTCGCAGATACCAGGCTGCTGCAACTGTTTATTAAAAACACAGCACTCTGCAAACACGAAAGTGGACGTATAGGGTGTGATGTCTGCCCGGTGCTGGAAGGTTAATTGATGGGGTTAGCGTAAGCGAAGCTCTTGATCGAAGCCCCAGTAAACGGCGGCCGTAACTATAACGGTCCTAAGGTAGCGAAATTCCTTGTCGGGTAAGTTCCGACCTGCACGAATGACATAATGATGGCAGCGCTGTCTCCAGCAGAGACTCAGTGAAATCGAAATCGCAGTGAAGATGCTGTGTACCCGCGGCTAGACGGAAAGACCCCGTGAACCTTTACTACAGCTTTACATTGAACTTTGACCTGACTTGTGCAGGATAGGTGGGAGGCTTTGAAGCCGAGACGCTAGTCTCGGTGGAGCCAATCTTGAAATACCACCCTGGTCATGTTGGGGTTCTAACTCAGGTATAACAATACCGAGGACAATGTATGGTGGGTAGTTTGACTGGGGCGGTCTCCTCCTAAAGAGTAACGGAGGAGTACGAAGGTGCGCTCAGACCGGTCGGAAATCGGTCGTAGAGTATAAAGGCAAAAGCGCGCTTAACTGCGAGACCCACAAGTCGAGCAGGTACGAAAGTAGGTCTTAGTGATCCGGTGGTTCTGTATGGAAGGGCCATCGCTCAACGGATAAAAGGTACTCTGGGGATAACAGGCTGATACCGCCCAAGAGTTCATATCGACGGCGGTGTTTGGCACCTCGATGTCGGCTCATCTCATCCTAGGGCTGAAGCAGGTCCTAAGGGTATGGCTGTTCGCCATTTAAAGAGGTACGCGAGCTGGGTTTAGAACGTCGTGAGACAGTTCGGTCCCTATCTACCGTGGGCGTTGGAAATTTGAGAGGATCTGCTCCTAGTACGAGAGGACCAGAGTGGACGAACCTCTGGTGTTCGGGTTGTCACGCCAGTGGCATTGCCCGGTAGCTACGTTCGGATGGGATAACCGCTGAAAGCATCTAAGCGGGAAGCCCACCTCAAGATTAGATTTCCCTAAAGAGCCGTTGAAGACTACGACGTTGATAGGCAGGGTGTGGAAGTGCAGCGATGCATGTAGCTAACCTGTACTAATTGCTCGTTTGGCTTGACCATACAACACCCAAGTGGTTTGTATGAAAGCTCTAATTAATCTATCTTGTATAAGCGAAAGCTTATAGAAACGAGAGAATATTTCGATATCACCTTTAACCTTGATTCAGTTAGGTTACAAGTTGATCGACAACAAGCTAATACTTGACGTCAAACAATAAAAATAACAGACTCATATCTAACCCCCTTTGCTGACGACAATAGCATGATGGCACCACCTGATCCCTTCCCGAACTCAGAAGTGAAACATCATTGCGCCAATGGTAGTGTGG
>NZ_CAJHBN010000032.1:0-5059 GCF_904846655.1 Psychrobacter sp. NC44
TGATGACGACATCTATCGGGTGTGATGACGACATCTATCGGGTGTGATGACGACATCTATCGGGTGTGATGACGACAAAAATAAATTTGACTTGATTATGGTGTTTGTGTAGTTTGTAATTATCGATTTAATAAAAACCACTAAAGAGGCTCAATTATGAAATCTGATAAGGGCAAAAATATGAGTGATCTAGTGGTCAAGTCGAATCGTTTGAATACAGCTATACAAAATCTGTCGTTAGTTGAGATAAGATTAATACAAATTGCAATTATTGATAGTAGGGAGACACAAACAGGTTTGACGTCAGATAGTCCTTTAGTTATATCTGCTAAACGTTATGCAGAATGTTTTAATGTAGAAATAGACACGGCTTACGATGTGCTTTTAGCCGCAGAATCGACACTTTTCGAACGTCGATTTTCTTTCGTAAATGAAAGAGATAATCAGGTAAAGACACGTTGGGTAAGTCAAGTTGAATACATTAGAGGGGATGGTGCAATTGAAGTAATCTTAACCCCAGCAGTTGTTAAAGAAATAACACGTATAAACGGCATAGAAAATTTCTTTACTAAATATACGTTAGGACAAACAGCTGTTCTCAATAGTGCATATTCGGTACGTTTGTATGAATTAGTCACACAATGGCGTAAAGCTACGAAGACACATCTCTTTGATATTGAGACTTTTAGAGGTCAATTAGGCTTAGGTGTTAATGATTATCAGCGTATGAGTGACTTTAAACGTCGAGTTCTTGATTCAGCTGTTGCTGAGATAAATGAGAAAACAGATTTGAAGATAAGCTACGATCAAGAAAAGAAAAAAAGCAAAATTATAGGATTTAAGTTCAAAGTTTCGGAAAAAGAAAGAACCAAAAGTGTTCTGAAAGCAAGTAATGGAAAAGATTGTAATACAGCAGATATGTTCACAGTCAAAGGATTAAGCGATAAGCAAATTGGAAGAATTGCGCGCAACGCAAAGTTCATGGCAGATTATAATCATTTAGTTAGTTCTACCAGTCCAGCAGGTCAAGACTCAAGCGCGTGGGAGTTTGAAATGACTAATCGTCTTAAAAGAGACGCTTCACAGTTCAAAAAACGCCCTATCAGAGATTACCTAGACTTATAGAATCTTAAAAAATTCTTCAAATATACTGAAAAGCCATCATTGTATTGATGGCTTTTTTATTGCACACGATAAGTAATATATTAGAAAATAAATAAGTAGACTAACCGTTATGGCCCACAACTACTGTGCTTTAAGGGAATAAAAATCAAACGGTCACGATATTTTTACAAAAAATTTATGAACAAAGGCATTTCTGTCTAACCCTTATTCCATCGTTCTTTGCCAAAATTCGGACTGTCTACTACGCTTGCAGCAACATAGGTTTGGTCTAAATTCAATATAGTATTTTGAAAATTTTCCCGCTATATTGTGCCTACTAAAGCGCGCAGTCTATATGTAGTACTCAGTGATGTTGATCATCTGGGTAAGAGTGTGGTTGTAAGCGATAGTAAGAATAGATGTATAGAGCAAGCACATTAGTTACTTTAAAGTTTGGCGACTCGGTAACTAACATGCTCATCTATATATTGGAGTGCAAAAAATCAGACAAAAAAAGACAGCATAGAACCCATTTTTTTCGACAGGTTTATACTGAAAATTTCGTTCTGAGAACACCTAGGTGACCCTTTTTTTGCTTGTTTTTCACCCTTATTCAGCACTAACTGACAGGGGTGTCAACAAGTGAATGATACATCAAAGGGTTGTAATTATCGATCACTTTTTTGAAAATATTATAGCTTTGCTATAGTATTTTCATGGAGAAAATCCTTGAATAATAGTATCAATCCACACCATCAAGCCTTGTCAATACAGGCTACAAGCCCTGACGATGTTATTACAGTACCAAACAGGTTGACTACAACAAAGGTGCGGCGAGTTTATAATATCTGGGAAATGAGGATAGCTCGTTTTTTAATATTTTCATTGTTTTTAGTAGTTCCCAACTGCATTAATATAGACTCCCCGTCCTTTACATACACGAAGAACGAGACAAATATAATTATCAATGTAGTTTCAGAGAAAGACCGATAGTTTTAGCGGCAAATATCACTGCTGTTTCCGATTTAAAAAGCCATCGCCTATCTTGTCGGTGGCTTTTTAAGCGTAAGATGTTCGGAAGTCTTGCCATATTTTTCGTTCTTTTAATTTATTTTGAGTCTTTAGATGCTCCAGCCCAAGTAAATATTACCGTTTCTCTTGGCAATTTAGGCATACAATCATCAATAAAGGTAAGGATAAATAACTCAGGCGTGACGTATTCTACCGTTGCCTTCCCCAGACTACATATCACGTCTTCTCCCTCGATATACATTTGGTTCGGTGCCATCTCAAAAAGATCAAGAGTGATCACTCTTTTATTTGATTCCTCAAAATGGAAATATACAGTGTCATTAAATGCATACCCATCGATTTCCCCTGAGAAACTATGAGGACGGCTATCAGCATCGATAATCAATTCCAAAAAACTATCATTATTACCACGTACCTCTCCTTCATTCGTCCAGAACCCACCTTCATAGAATGCTTTTTTTGCTTCATATTCTAGCTTTTCGTTCTTATCGTTAGTTAAGTGACGTAGTGTGATGAGGGCTGCTATAGCAGCTATTATTGTGCTGACACTAGCTGCTATAGCCAATATATCTATAATATATTCTTTCAAAATACCCTCTTCTGTATTGTTAGATTAAGTTGTTCGATCGGTATTATATCGAGCTGAATGCAGATATGATTTTTATCGTCATTTAGCCTAAAGTGTACTTTTAGAGAGCACAAAAAAAAGGATGTAACAGGGGTGGTTACCCATTATCGCCAAAGTTAAAGGCCAATTTAGAGCTTTACGATTCACATCGACCATTCTAGAGTGGAAAAGTAACCGAGGCTGCGTATATCGTCTTTTTTGGCTCTAAAAACGTACACTTTACCTCTAAAAACGCATACTTTGGCTCTAAAAATGTACATTTTGGCTCAAATTTGAGCGTTTTTATGCGTTTTTAGAGCCAAAATCCACATAGCATCTAACCCTCTGTAAGAGCGCAGTTTCGATAAATGACATGAATAGCCTACTTCGTGCTATTCTGTCATTTATCTAACCGCGTTGGGGAAACCCCAAGCCCCAAAAAAACCAAAGGCTGAAAAGGTGCAGAAATGGCTATCTACAGGCTAGAAAGGAAATCCATTAGTCGTGTGAAAGGGGACAATTTATTCGCTGCTATTGCGTACCGAGCAGGGCTGGAACTGACAGATCCCAATCCATTAAATCCCGAAGCGACCACTTACGATTACAGCAAAAAAGCGGATGTGGCGTATACCGAAATCATGTTGCCTGATGAATTAGCGGTGCAGATGAACGATGAAGGGATAACGCTCACTTTACCAGAGATTGCTAATCTGGTCGAAACGGGCGAAACCACTTTGCGCGGCAAAATGAAGATGGGGGCGAAGCTCGCGAACGAATACGTGCTTGCGGGTTCACATGAATTGAGCTTAGAAGAAAATATAAAAGATTTTCAAGAATTTGCTAAGCAGCAAGCCGAGGAGCAAGGTGTTATCGCCATGGTTTTTGTGCATGACCCCAAGCAAGGCGATGATATATATGAAATGGGTGGTAGTGATCCTACCAGAAAGGATGAGCGCAATATTCACGCTCATATCGTTCTGTTAAGCCGTCAGGTTGAGCTTAAAAGCGGAAAGCTGTCATTAGGCAAAAAATGCGATAGTGATGCATCTAATGATGAACGTGTAAGACCGGTAGTACCACAGGAATTAGTGGGGGAAATTGATCCCGTGACAGGCAAACGGATTCAACAAGGGCGTGGCTTATGTAGCAATAGCGAGTGGTTGAAAGGTGTCCGCGAGTCATGGGCGAATATACAAAATAAGAGTTTGGCGCATCATAATTTAGCTCTTGTGACTCATAAATCTTATGAAGAATTAGGCATCGACTTCAAACCAGGACATCACAGGGGCAAAATCGGTAAGAACTCATACCTAGGAGAAAAGAATGAGTCAAACTATAACGGCAACAGAAAGCAATCTAAGTATGCAGCAGATTGCCAAGCTGATATCTCAGAACAAAGAATTAGTGACAGTAAACAAAGAATTAACAGTCACGAACAGCGAGCAATTGAAATTGATAGAATCATTGCAAGCAGAGCTGGAGCGACAGATCCCTTCGCTGACGCAATCCGAAGAAGCCGTGCTGCAAGAGAATCAGCAGCTACTAGCTATGATCGAGAAGCAGAAGAATTTTATAGAGCAGCAGACGAAACAAATAGAAAACTTCAAAAATACTCTGGACTCGGTAATAAATGGGTTAAACAAAGAGAACACGTCGTTACTAGATACGCTAGAGAAACTGAGCTATTGAACCAACGGTTACTTAATAAGATTGCCAAGCGAAAAGACAGTAAAAATCGTATCAGGTGGGAATCTTACGAGAGTGAAGATGATCCAATGTACTCGCATAAATTTGATAAGCGACAACAGGAGCTATTGGAGACTTTTGCTACTGAGCACAATCTTGATCGACTTTCTCATGAAGATCATTACGACTTTAATCAGCGTCACATAGGTTTAGCCAATAACTTAAGTTTTTTTAGAGATCATGCGGATATTTTAGCAATAGTACGTAATGCTGAGAAAGAGAGAGAAGAGTATAACGCTAAAATGCTCTCAGAGAGCCGTCAGGACGTTTCAAATGTAGATACTAAGAATGGTATCAACGATCAGTCTAACAACTCAGGTAGGGGCAAAAATGAGCTTCTAGTGGGTAAGAACATACTTAGCCCAAGGTTTTGAATTTTTATCTTTTGTTTTTTTAATTGTTTATTAATAAGAAAAAAGGCTTTTAATGCTTTTAATGCTTTTAAAAGCTTTTAAGCTAGTTGTATCCCTTACCTATCAATGGTTACAAGCTAGTGATGACGACATCTATCGGGTGTGATGACGACATCTATCGGGTGTGATGACGACATCTATCGGGTGTGATGACGAC
>NZ_CAJHBN010000033.1:0-1864 GCF_904846655.1 Psychrobacter sp. NC44
CCTGAACCCGTTGTTGAGCCTGAACCCGTTGTTGAGCCTGAACCCGTTGTTGAGCCTGAACCCGTTGTTGAGCCTGATGCAAATAATTCTCAGTTAACAACGCAACTGGATGATCCTCGTAATTTTCTGCGTTGCTCACCGCAAGAACTGCTTGGTGAGTGGACACCAGAAAAATGGGATTATTGGCTACAAACGGCTCGTGAAGCGGAGATATTGGCTCAAGACGAATTGGCACTTGCGCGTCAGGGCATGATGACGGGCTTATGCGATGGCAAGGCAGTATTTATCACAAGTGTAGATAGTCGGCATTTACAAACCACTTTTCAGCAATTAGCGGCTAAACTGCAACAGCAGTTCACTCAAGCAGAAATTGACTTGCAAATCGATGGCAGCGTCATGCAAGCAGAGGATAAGACGCCTGAGCGTCGCCAACAAAAGCGCTTGGTGCAAGCCAAAACGGTTGCAGAAGCAAGACTGCTTGCTACGCCTGTGATGCAGTATTTGAATGAGCGCGGTGAAGTAAAAATGGGTAAGGTTCAGTTGTATTAAACAATCAGAAAAACTGTTGTTAAAATTATTTAAAAGTCTATATAGTTATTAAAGACAACTTTCATATAAAATATCAAGGCGATGTTGTACTATCGCCTTGATATTTTTGTTTTTATTGCAGAGTAAATGGGCTTTTTTAAACAAGAGAGAAATATTTAATAACGATAAGATAAATTAAGATTCGTTATAATGGTTAAGTTATATTAAAAACTGAAATGAAGTTTAGGTGAGAATATGTTGGATAATTTACGCGGTATGGCTGTGTTCGCCAGTGTGGTTGGACATGGCTCTTTTAGTGGCTCTGCTCGTGAGCTTGGCATTACAACCAGTGCAGTCAGCCAGCAAATTCGCTCATTAGAAAATGAGCTGGGCGTCGTGCTATTACACCGCTCAACTCGTAAGTTGAGCTTAACAGAAGCTGGCGAAAGTTTTTATGAAGCTGCAAAAGACGTTGTCAGTGCTGCTGAACAAGGGCGGATTAAGGTCAATCAGTTGCGTGATGAGTTGGCAGGCAGCTTACGAGTGGCGACAACACCAGAGCTTGGTGTTAATCATATTTTGCCGGCACTTTCTACGTGGATGGCGGCACATGATGATCTTAGCATTACCTATCTGGCAGACAACCACTATATTGACATGATTGATGAGCGGATTGATATTGCGATTCGTATGAGTCCATCGATTAATGATTCGAGCCTCAGCAGTCATCCATTGACTGATGTGCGCCAAATGTTGGTTGCGTCACCGCAGTATCTACGTCAACATACCAAATTGCAAACACCTAAAGATTTGGCTGATCATCAGCTGATTTGTATTGAAATCATGAAAGATGCCAATCAAATTGATCTCATTCAGACAGAAACGGGTAAAAAGACGCGCACGAAAATGAATTCACGCATTTATACCAATAATGTCTTTATGGCAACCACCTTGGCAAAAGAAGGTCATGGTTTGGTTAGAATGATGGAAATGGACATCAAAAAAGAGCTTGAAAATGGTGATTTGGTCGAAGTGTTGACCGGTTATCAATTACCAAGTTTTGTACTATATGCGGTTACCTTAAACCGTGATCAACAGCCAGCCAAAATCACTCGCTGTTTAGAGGTGTTAAAAAAGTATTTTCATGCTAATTAGATGACGTTTGAATAATGCACCGTAGAGAGTGGTTTAAAGCCTTCAAAAGCAAAAAGCCTATAGACATATTATCTATAGGCTTTTTTAGTATTAGCGTTTAATGTGGTAACCCTCCCAAACCTAAGACACCTAACAAATAGAATTAAGCTGCTTGATTGAGTTTCTGTATGGGCGTAAAACC
>NZ_CAJHBN010000034.1:0-1851 GCF_904846655.1 Psychrobacter sp. NC44
CTCAGGAGTGTAGGTTTGTCTTTTCATTGTCATATTCTCTCAGAATGTTGAGTCTCCGACAATCCCGGGGCGGTTCAATCTTTAGGGTTTGGAGCTACTGACACTTCATTGATGTAACGGCTATCATCGACAAGATTCCTTGCAACAACTAAGTATTTTAAGTTTAATGATAATATGGTGAAAAACCACGTTCCATGCTGTGTAATTTTTCCGTGTGGGATATTATTTTCTGAACTCCCCATACAATAATCAAAAATCTCTAAAATGGCACTTTTACCTGTTGAAGACTTACCAGTAATTATATTTACTCCTAACCCAAACTCAACATAATGTACTTTATCGATTTTATCGACCATCCCTATAGAGATAACATGCGCTTTCATACACTTTTAATCCCAAGTAATCTATATATAGTAAGTACATCCAAGTCCCCTAAAATATGATACATTTTCTGGGATGCGCTGTAGGACTTGATTAAGTTGCTTTGTATATTTTTAGGGTTTTCATCAACCGTAACAGACAAGTTTTCATTAATAACTATCCAATCACTATCTATTGCGTGTTGTATGCTGTGATGGGTTATTTCCTTATAGTACTGAACGTCATCTGCAAGACCTATCAGGAGATTCTGTTTGTTTTTGAAAGTATGTACAGAGCTTCTAACAGTACTCTTATTTAAAAAATCTCTCCTATCTACATTAAGAACTAATGGAAGTAATAAATAACAAAATAAGTAGTTATTTTCGGACTCTGTCACGGAATCAAAAAAATTAGTGAATAGTGGAGCCATAATGAAAGGGTTATTGTGGATAACATATAGGCTATCAGTAAGCTTAGTCATTGATCATCTACCTTTAGTTTCCATATCATGTCATCATTTTCATTAATCAATTCATGTAAATATCCATTTCTAAAGAATACGGGGGTATCATTATAGTTTTGAAAAGGAGACGCAGGAGTAGCTAAAAACTTCAAATAAAATCTTTTAGAATCTTTGATCTGTGTTTCTATTTTGGTATCCAAAGACGATAGTCTATACTCTGCTTTATGTTGGTTTCTCAAGTTATCTTCATAACTTCTATAATCTCTATTTTCATACCCCTGCATTTCTTCCGACACAGTTTTTCTTTGTCTATAAAAGTGTTCAATAGCTTCTATACTAATCTCATCATCATATTCAATATCATATATTTTTTTAACGAACGGTAATTCCAATGCTTTTGCTTCTTCTTCCTCACTTGGTTGATAACTTACATAAGTAGCTGGAAACGATAAAACTTTGGAAATTAGTTGTTGACTGATTCTTCTCTTTTCCTCAGTAAACTCTTCATACTTTATTTCACCATTAGATTGAGCTATCTGATTATGCACATAACCTGTTAGCACCTTTATATAACTCTTATCCTTTCCATCAGACAGGAAGCTAGCGTGAGTTTGACATAACCTTTCATGTATTTCAGTATAGCTAGGCGCTTCAGTAATCAGGCTGAACTTTTCTAAAACGATCCTTAGATTGTCTCTTTTACTAGCTGACATTACTGTTGTAAGGTAACCTAAAGTCGTATCGCTCTTAACTGTCTGAGTTGAGTAATCATTCTGTATTTTTTCCAACACTTTTATCTTCGATTCGACGCATTTCTCATTGAAACCTTTAAATAAACTATTTTCATTTAATTTTTGAGTAGTAAGTAATATAAGTTCAGAATATGATTTAAACTTATCATTGTCTAACCAATTGCTTACAGTTTTCCAGAAGCTTTGACTAAGATTATTTAAGGGGCTGTCCTAGATAAGTAAAATAATCTAGGATAGTCATATGAGAAAGAGCAGATTAAGTTGGTACAAACAAAC
>NZ_CAJHBN010000035.1:0-1462 GCF_904846655.1 Psychrobacter sp. NC44
CAAGGGTGGATGGAGAATAATCTGCCTAAGCTATTTCAGGATATGGGCTGTATTTATTTTATTGTGAACTGACTATAGTTGTTGTTTCAAACTGAAGTATTCACCCTTGACGAATCCAACAAAAATTTTGAATTGGTCAATAGTATCTTCTCTTTTTTTGTTCTCATCAAATCTATAAAATATAGCATGCTTATTGGCTATCAGGTTTTGATGCTGCAACAAGAAAGGCATAATGTTACGTATAGAAGGTCTTCCTTTTCTAGCATTATTTTTTCGGTATTCTCTATCTTCTAGGTCTTCCTCTATATCATCTATAGTTAAATTGAAATATCTACCTAATTCTGGATTAAACTTTTTTTTATCTCGTATTTGATAATCTTCCTTAAAGTAACTACTATCAATATCTGAACCGCCCCGAGTATATCGGAGGCTGATCTACTTGAGTCAGGCAGCAATGCCTGACAGGATTAAATTATCATAATACCGCTTTTCAAACTCAAAGGGTGACACATAACCAATCGTGCTATGCAGTCGTGTTTTATTGAACCAGTCCACCCATTCAAGCGTTGCCAGTTCAACATCATTTACACCGTTCCAGCTCTGCTTTAAATAATGAATCACCTCAGACTTGTAAAGGCCATTGACTGTCTCGGCCAAGGCATTGTCATAAGAATCCCCTGTTGTGCCAACAGAGGCAATCACACCAGAGTCCGTCATCTTATCTGTATAGCGAATGGATAAATACTGAACCCCTCTATCGCTATGATGAATCACATCTTTAGGATTATTCCTGTATGCAATGGCCTGATTGAGCGCTGCCATCACCATATCGGTGTTCATGCGATTAGACACCTTCCAGCCCACAATAGCGCGAGCAAACACATCAATAATAAAAGCCGTGTATACCCAGCCGCTAGTTGTCTTGATATAAGTGAAGTCCGAAACCCATAGCTGGTTAGGGCGGTGGGCGCTAAAGTTACGATTGACTAAATCATTCGCCCGCAGCTGATCATCACGACTATTGGTAGTAATCTTACTCTTACCGCGCCAAACTCCTTGCATACCGTGCTGCTTCATTAGTCGCTCAATAGTACAACGAGCGACATGAATGCCGTCTGCTTTCATCTGCTGCCATACTTTACGCACACCATAGCGGCACTTGCTATCCTGCCAGATGCGCCTGATCTCGCTGATGTAGAAGTCATCATGGTGGCAACGCAATGAGCGCTTGTGTGGGTTGTTGCTTAAGTCTTTAGCGCGATAATAGGTTGATTGGGCAATCGGTAATACTCGACAAATTGGCTCGACCCCATAGAGGTGTTTGTAATCATCAATAAACTGAGTCATTATTTCGGTGGGCGGCCGAGCTCCGCCTGGGCGAAAAAAGCAGCAGCCTTACGTATAATCTCATTGGCTTGCTTGAGTTCTCTATTCTCTCGTTCAAGTTCTTTGATACGTTCAA
>NZ_CAJHBN010000036.1:0-1365 GCF_904846655.1 Psychrobacter sp. NC44
CTCATTAATTCGTTTCACTTCCTCTTTACTAAAACCAGCTTTTGAATTTTTCATATAGATTAGTCACTCTCAATCACACCCATTACTTTATCTTGCATCCAGTCAATGTAACGGTTGACATAGCGATTAATATAATTAAACTTTTTTATTTGTAAAGCACGCCCTTCGGTATTACCCCCAACAAAATAATACCCGCGAAGAAAAAGACAAAGCTCTTGATAAACAACATTTTTAGGTTTAATGGGTCGATTTTGGTTGGTAGGGATAATCATTAATAAAGGGACAAAACTATGCCATAATAAACCACCAGAGGCGAATAAGCTAAGCGCCCATTGATATTGATCATTAATCGGTCTGGTAAATACTTTAAAAGCTTTATCACTTAACTGCTCTTGATATTCAAAACCTTCAAAATAGATCTGTCCTAATTTAATATAAGGTACAGATGAATAGAGCAAAAAGTTAATATCTGGGACAGATTCATAATCAAGTACAGGCTTATTATCTTCTTCGTAAATCGAAGCAGGAAAGTGATGAGGTGCAACCTCGAAACCCACAAGGTCTATTTCAATACCTCGCCATCGCTTTTCTTCTTGTTGCTCAAGTTTAACTTCGAACGCTTTAAGCTCATCCCAATATAGTAATCGTTTATCCCAAAAGTCTTCCGCTTCATTAGTAATTTTACTAAACAATACATCCACACGCCTATCGTAAAAATAGATATTGTGTTCTTCAACCATATCTCGTGAATCTGTTATGTCCATAGGGTCATAAATATTTTGATAGTTTTCACGAGGTATGATTAATTCATTATCTAAGCCATCAAGTATTGATATAGTTGTCTTATCAAAATTGACCATATGATCATTAGAATAATATTGAAGACAGAGATCATTTATCCAAGGCTGCTCTACATGCTTCTGAAAATAAACATCTCGATAGTTATAGCTAGCAAAACCTGCCTGAATGTCATCTTGCAACCATGTCAGTTTTTGACGCATAAACTTATTATCAATTTCTTGAATCCACCTATGAAATTTTCCATGGTAACCCCATAACTGACCGTTATGTCTATGATCAAAATTAAGTCGCTTGATTCTTTCTTTTTCAGTCACATCATCTTCAAAACTATCCGAATGTAAAAACATTAGTTAAACCACCCTTTTACCCAGTCAGTCGTTTGATCCCATTTTTTTGACGCATATGCTTTTATGCTTTCTTTAGAGATATCTATACCAAATGCTGTTTTCAAAGCTTCTAATAATCCTACATCTCTATGCTTGCCATTATCATCTTTTACAGCATCTTTAGCTATCGCAGCTGAAGATGCTGTAAAAGATGATAATGGCTGCAATGGCTTTAGCT
>NZ_CAJHBN010000037.1:0-1199 GCF_904846655.1 Psychrobacter sp. NC44
GGTAATCCCCCCACTAAATAAGAACACTTAGAAATAGAGATTAACTGCTAAAATATATCAGCAGGAGAATCCTATGAAAAAGACACGCTTTACTGACAACCAAATCGTTAATATCCTAAAACAAGCCGAACAAGGTGTCCCTATCACCGAGCTTTGCCGTGAGCATAATATCAGCCAAAGTACCTTTTATAACTGGCGCTCAAAGTATGGCGGCATGGATGCCTCTTTGATTGCGCGCTTAAAAGAACTTGAAATTGAAAATGCACGTCTTAAGAAGATGTATGCTGATGAATGTCTTAAGTCCGATATCCTACAGGATGCCATGACAAAAAAGTGGTAGCGCCCCAAAGGCGCAGGAAAATGGCTTGTCATTACATTGAAGAGCATGGTATTAGCATACGTCGTGCTTGCCGTATCTTTAACATCAGCGTGACCTGCTATTACCATAAGTCAATGGCCACGGATGAGAACCAGCAGATCGCGGACTTACTCATCAAACTGACTGATGAGAATAAGAACTGGGGCTTTGGTTTATGCTTTTTAAGCCTGCGTAATGTCATGGGACTGCCGTACAACCACAAGCGGGTATATCGCATCTACTGTGAGCTTGAACTCAACCTTAGAATCAAGCCCAAGCGTCGCATTAAACGCGCTAAACCAATACCATTAGCAGTACCTGATAGGATAAACCAAAGCTGGAGCATGGACTTTATGCACGACGGCTTAAATGACGGTCGCAGCTTTAGACTGTTTAATGTGATTGATGATTACAACCGTGAAGCGCTCACCGTTGAGATTGACTTCTCACTACCAGCACAAAGGATCATACGCACATTAGACCAGCTCATTGAATATCGAGGCAAACCTGTACAAATAAGATGCGATAATGGTCCTGAGTACATCAGCAATGCGCTCAAAGACTGGGCTGAGCAGCAAAGCATTAACTTAAGCTATATTGAACCTGGCAATCCACAGCAAAATGCCTATGTGGAGCGCTTTAACAGAACCATGAGATATGATTGGTTAAATCAGGAGCTGTTTGATAACTTAGAGCAAGTACGCACACAAGCAGAAAACTGGTTATATCATTATAATCATGAGCGCCCAAACATGGGCAATGGCGGTTTTACGCCCATACAGAAACTCAATCAAGCAGCTTAATTCTATTTGTTAGGTGTCTTAGGTTTGGGAGGGTTACC
>NZ_CAJHBN010000038.1:0-1190 GCF_904846655.1 Psychrobacter sp. NC44
GTGTAACTATCCCCTAAACTAACACAGCTCAAACGTAGAATTTCTTATAAAATACCCATAAGGAGTTTTGATATGAGCAAACGAATGACTGAGACCCAAATAGTATCGATATTAAAAGAAGCAGAAGCTGGGATATCTGCTAAAGAGCTGTGCCGTAAATACGGGGTAGCTAGCTCGACATTTTACAAATGGAAGTCTAAATATGGAGGTATGGAAGCCTCTGATGTTAAGCGATTAAAAGAGCTTGAAGAAGAAAACCGTAGGCTTAAACAGATGTATGCTGATTTAAGCCTCAAAGCGCAAATGCAAGAAGATATCATAAAAAAGCTATAGCGCCTGTACCCGAGCGCAAAGTCTGGGCGCAAGAATTGCAGGCGCAGTATGGTGTTAGTATTGCAGTGAGCTGTCAGGTGGTCTGTATGAGTCGAACCGCTTACTACTATAAGCCTAAGCTATCTGATGATAGTGAGATTATTGATGTCTTAAACAAGCTTACTGACAAGCACAATCGTTGGGGTTTCCCAAAGTGCTTTAAACGCATACGTAAGCTTGACTATTCTTGGAATCACAAGCGCGTACATCGTGTTTATACCGCGTTAAACTTAAACCTACGCCGTAAGTCTAAAAGACGGCTACCAGCACGTAACCCCCAGCCGCTAAGTGTACCAAATACATTAGGTCATACTTGGTCTATGGACTTTATGAGCGATAAGCTGCACAACAATATTCGCTTTCGAACCTTTAATGTGATTGATGATTACAACCGTGAAGTATTAGGCATTGATATTGGTACCAGTATGCCTTCACTTCGAGTAATTCGCTACCTTGATCAGTTAGCCGAGTGGCATGGTTACCCTAAGCAAATAAGGGTAGATAACGGCAGTGAGTTTACATCCAGCATATTCACTGATTGGGCATCAGCTCATGGCATCTATATTGATTATATCGAGCCTGGCTGCCCTTATCAGAATGCTTATATTGAACGGTTTAATCGCAGTTACCGCAATGAGGTTTTAGACTGTTATTTATTCAATGATTTAAACGAGGTTACTCAACTGACTGAAGACTGGATCAAGGTTTATAACAACGAAAGACCCCATGATTCACTTAATGATATGACACCTGCTGAGTACAGGCAGGTGGCTTAATTATTCTACGATGATGTTGTGTTAAGAATGGGGTATTTACAG
>NZ_CAJHBN010000039.1:0-1068 GCF_904846655.1 Psychrobacter sp. NC44
GAGAGCTTTAAAGGGGTCGCTGAAAATCTAGAGATGACTTTAGGCAACCTAGATTCACAACGTAAAGCTATCCAAAACCAAATAGAAAGCTTATCAACCTTAGTTAGTAATGCGTCAAATGATTTGCCGCAGATTAGTAGTCAGATTTTAGGTATAGCAAATACTATGCAAAGCTCGGCAACAGATTTTAATAATACTATTTCAGACCTTTCATCTAATACCAAAAATCAGACAGACGCTTTGACTTCAGGGATCGAAGAAGCATTAGTGCAATCTCTAAATAGTTTGGGTGGTCAGTTATCTGCAATGACAGAGAAGTTTGCTGGTGACTATAATCAGCTTTCAGATGCTCTGTCTAGAATATCTAAAATTACACAAAGTAGTGGGCGTTAGTTATGTCAAGAAATTCCGATCACTGGATACCTTTGGCAGATTTAATGACAGGACTCATGATGATGTTTATGCTCATCGCTGTTTTATATATGCTTAAAGTTAACAGTGCTGTGTCTGAATACTCAGTATCCAAAGATGCGCTAGGTAAAGACCTATGTAGTGAGTTTGCTAGTGATTTAGAAAAATGGGATGCGGAGTGTGATAGTGATAACTTAGTCATTCGATTTAAGTCACCGGATGTTTTGTTTGATACTGGACAAGCCGTTATTAAACCTCAGTTTAAAGTTATTCTAAACGACTTTTTCCCTAGATACATTGCTTTGCTCAACCGAGAAGAATATAACGATAGCATCGAAGAGATACGCATTGAAGGTCATACTTCGAGTAGTTGGCGAGAGGGCACATCAGAAAACGAGTCCTATTTTTTAAATATGCAACTATCTCAAGCTCGCACATTAAGTGTACTAAAATATGTTCTCTCAGATAAAAGCACACCAAGTCAAGAATGGACTAAAGACCTATTAACAGCCAATGGGTTATCTTCATCAAAATTAATACATGATGCTGATGGAAAAGAGAATCGGAAAGGATCGCAGAGAGTTGAGTTCAGAGTAAGAACTAATGCTGACGAATATATAAAGAATATTATTGATGATTTAGGTCAGAATGAATGAT
>NZ_CAJHBN010000040.1:0-1025 GCF_904846655.1 Psychrobacter sp. NC44
GGTGTAATGGACAAAATTCATGCTATTTGAGTGACTTTGATAGTAGAAAGTCTTTAATAAACCGTAACTTACGCCTCTCATTTAGCCCATGATGACTGTGTAATTGTCGTTTGAGCTCACTGAATAACCCTTCAAGAGAATTTGTGGTATTAGGTACATCTAAATGCTCATATTCTTGATAAGTGAATAGCCAGTCGCTATTGGTTCTGAGGCTACGATAAGCACTTCTAAGACGCTTGTGGGTATACCATGTTTTACCAGTATCTTCATTAGTGCTACGTTCATTAAGATAGGCTTCATGAGTTAAATACCAATGATCTAAGCACTCTATGAAGTCGGATTTATTGAGCTGTTTTAGATTTGAAGCAAGCCCTCTCAGCTCAATGCTCGCGATATTCTTAGGACGACGAGTCAAGTAACGGGTCACTATTTGCAGTTGATGGAACTGACACATCTGACAAGGGATGCTAGTAAACAGGCTTCTAAGTCCTCGTCTGCCATCACAGGTGATGCTTTGTACATCAACGCCTAACGATGTTAGGTGATCCACCCCTTGCTTATAAGCGCTGTTGGTTTCATGACTCACTATCGCGTAAGAGAGAACGGCTTTAGTGGTGTTGTCCATAAAGACCATTAAACCAAACTTGCGACCAAAGTAGGTGGTGTCCATGATGATATTAGCAGTCTTAGGTCGCTTAACCTGATACTGGATACTGACTTTGTCTAGCCGTCTTTGGATAGTTTTAAGACTACAATTATATTTGTCAGCTAGCTGTTGGTAGGTCTGTTTACCTTGAGTATATTCTGTCCAAAGGGTTTGATTATTAAGTCTTGTACCCCCTAAAAACTGCCGTTTGCAAGCTAGACATTGGTACTGCTGTTTGCCTAGTTTGCGCCCATTCTTCTTGGTGTGTTTCTCACGACAAAAAGGGCAGTTTTTTGATTCATGGCGTTGATTCCTTGCAAATATAGACAGTATATAGCGTTAGACCCTACGCCAGCATGAATTTTGTCCATTACACCTA
>NZ_CAJHBN010000041.1:0-921 GCF_904846655.1 Psychrobacter sp. NC44
TATAGTTAGTTCAAAATAAAAGTGTTATGACTAGGACAAATATCATAAAACAATTTGGATAAGTCATTTTGCATCCAGCCTTGGCGTAGAAACTTCACCTGTGCCCATTTCTTTTCAATAGGGTTCAAGTCAGGGCTGTACGGCGGCAGCCATAGAATACGATGGCCATGTCTGTTCAGTAGCTTTTGAATACGTTTGTTCTTATGAAACCGAGCATTATCCATGACTATCACGCATTTGGTTTTAAGACTTGGGATCAGCGTGTGTTTGCACCAGTAGTAGAATGTGATGCTGTTAATATTGTGCTCAAAATAATCTAAGGCAAACAGCATCTTTTCATAGAGAGCACCAATGACATTCGTACGCTTTTTCGCTTGCCAGTTGTAGCGATCAATACAAGGTTTTCCTATCGGTGCATAGCCGTAAGGACGAATGGTTTCAGCCTCAAAGCCACTTTCATCCATATATACAATGGGGTAGCCTTGGTGCGTAAAGTTTTCCAGCTTACCTTGATAAGTCGCTCTTTTTATCGGGCACGCTTTTGGATGCTCGAGTGTCTTTTTTTTGACTAATGCCAAGACGCTTTAAGGCATGATAAATACCTGTTTTACTACAGTTTAAACGACGTGCTCGCTCATACTGGTAATCATCAGGATGTTCTTTGACGTCATTAAGTAGCACGTCATCTGGTATTTTATAGGGCTTAGTTTGCCTGGTTGTTTTACTATGAACACGTCTCTTCCAGTTTTGTATGGTGGTTGGGCTGAGATTGTAGAATTCAGCCGCTTGAACAAAGGTCATACCCTCATCTAAGCTTTTTAGTACTTGTCTACGAAAATCTAGTGAGTAAGTCATGGTCTTTATAATAGCAATTGGATTTGATAATTATTTTATAACACTTTTAAGTGGGTTTTACTATAT
>NZ_CAJHBN010000042.1:0-916 GCF_904846655.1 Psychrobacter sp. NC44
TATAGTCAGTTCACAATAAAATAAATACAGCCCATATCCTGAAATAGCTTAGGCAGATTATTCTCCATCCACCCTTGGCGTAGAAACTTAGCTTGAGCCCATTTCTTTTCAATGGGGTTTAGATCAGGACTGTAGGGTGGCAGCCATAGAATACGATGACCGTGCCTGTTCAGTAGTTTTTGAATACGCTTGCTCTTATGAAAGCGGGCATTATCCATAACGATCACGCATTTAGTCTTGAGACTTGGAATTAGCGTGAACTTGCACCAGTCATAAAATATATGGCTGTTGATATTTTGTTCAAAGTAATCAAGCGCAAACAGCATCTTTTTATACAAAGCACCGATGACATTAGTGCGCTTTTTTGCTTGCCAGTTGAAGCTGTCGATACAGGGTTTGCCTATCGGTGAGTATCCGTAAGGTCTTATAGTTTCAGCCTCAAAGCCGCTTTCATCCATATACACAATGGGATAGCCTTGCTGTGTAAAGCTATCAAGCTTACTCTGATACGACGCTCTTTTTATCAGGCAGGCTTTTGGATGCTCTAAGGTCTTTTTTTTGACTGATACCTAGGCGTTTTAAAGCATTGTGCATGCCGGTCTTACTACAGTTGAATCGCCTAGCTCGCTCATATAAATAGTCATCTGGATGTTGTTCAACGTCTTTTAAGAGTGCTTCATTCGGTATTTTAGTCGGTGGTTTATTCCGGGTTTGTTTGATACTTGAATCTTTGAGCCAGCGCTGTAATGCGGTTTTGCTAATATTATAAAAAGTACAAGCCTGACGGATACTCATGTCTTTGTTTTTGACACTTTTAATCACTTGTGCTCGAAAATCTGCTGAATAGGTCATTTGTTATTCTGCCATTTCGCTTGTTTTAAAACGATTGTATCTTATTTAAAAAGAACTGACTATA
>NZ_CAJHBN010000043.1:0-786 GCF_904846655.1 Psychrobacter sp. NC44
TTGAACGAGAGAATAGAGAACTCAAGCAAGCCAATGAGATTATACGTAAGGCTGCTGCTTTTTTCGCCCAGGCGGAGAAGGGCCGTCCACCCAGATAATGGTTCAGTTTATTGATGACTATAGAGGTAGTTATGGGATCGAGCTGATTTGTAGAGTACTACCGATTGCCCCGTCAACCTATCACCGTGCTAAAGACCTAGAGTGCTGCCCTGAAAAGCGTTCACTGCGCAGTCAGCATGACGACTTTTACCTCAGTGAAATCAGACGCATCTGGCAGGACAGCAAATGCCGCTATGGTGCTCGCAAAGTCTGGCGGCAGATGAAAGCTGACGGGTTAAAGGTTGCTCGGTGTACCGTAGAACGTTTAATGAGCCAGCACGGCTTACAAGGTGTCTGGCGCGGTAAGGGTAAGATTACCACCAACAGCCGTGATGATCAAAAGCGCGCTGATGACTTAGTCAATCGTAACTTTAGCGCCCATCGTCCTAACCAGCTGTGGGTTGCAGATTTTACTTATATCAAGACATTGAGCGGCTGGGTTTATACCGCTTTTATCATCGATGCATTTGCTCGCGCTATTGTCGGCTGGAAAGTATCGAATCGTATGAACACTGATATGGTAATGGCAGCATTAAATCAAGCGATAACCGATAGAAATAATCCCAAAGATGTGATTCATCACAGTGATCGAGGGGTTCAGTACTTATCTATTCGCTATACCGATAAGATGACGGACTCTGGCGTAATTGCTTCTGTTGGTACAACAGGCGATTCATACGACAATGC
>NZ_CAJHBN010000044.1:0-709 GCF_904846655.1 Psychrobacter sp. NC44
GGGGCTGTCCTAGATAACTAGTTCAGTTCCTGTTTAACCCATTGTTTTAGCTGGTGTAATTGACGTTTTGGATCACTGTAGTTAAAACGCCACTCACATTCCTTCAAAAACAGATGGAAATGCTCTTTTGGGATGCCATTATATTTGCGCATATGACGCTTGGCTTGGCTCCAAAAGTTCTCTATTCCGTTGATATGGTTTCTGTCTTGTGCAAACTCTTTTGAATGATTGATACGGTAATGGGTAAACTCACTGACATCAAGGGCATTGTAACTTCTGAATGAGTCAGTATAAACGATGCTATCAGGCTTTACTTTTTCTCTTATAATAGGGATTAAGGTATCGGCTCTGGCATTAGGGATGAGACAAGCATAGACGCTGCCATTGCGCTTAAGCAGTCCAAACACAGGCACTTTATTACCAGCACCGCGACCACGTTTGCCTTTGCGTCTACCGCCAAAGTAGCTCTCATCAACTTCTATTTCGCCTTCTAGAAGACCAGGTTCCTGACTATTTTCATAAATCAGTAGTCTTAGCCTGTGAAAGTAATAGCTAGCTGTTGTTTTATTAACACCCACTAAGCTTGCTGCTGTTCTTGCGGTAGAACCGGCAATAAATAGTTCAATGAGTCTGGTTTGTTTGTACCAACTTAATCTGCTCTTTCTCATATGACTATCCTAGATTATTTTACTTATCTAGGACAGCCCCT
>NZ_CAJHBN010000045.1:0-592 GCF_904846655.1 Psychrobacter sp. NC44
TGTTTGTACCAACTTAATCTGCTCTTTCTCATATGACTATCCTAGATTATTTTACTTATCTAGGACAGCCCCTTAAAGTTTTAATAATAAAAAAGCCTGCAAATCAGCGGGCTTTTTTTATGGGAACGTTGAAAGTGTGATTATTTAAGGTGAAAGCCTAGCAAGCCTTGTATCTCCTCGACGGTCATATGTCTAACGAGCGCCTGATCTTCTACCGACAAGCGATTGGTGTGCTCTTTTATCATAGTATGGATGCTACGAGCGACCTCAGAGGTGCTAGCATAATACATTTGCGGCTCTTCTTTGGTGAGTTTCATCAAAAACTTATCGATGATTTTGCGCTTTTCATGGGAAGCGTGTTCTTGAGTCATGACATTCTCCTAATTATAAACCATCTAAGCAGTCAGCTCAGTGATAGTCAATGCTTATGGCTAGTATAACGCAGATAACAACGAGGATAGCGACTTAAGTTGAACGGGTAACACGCTCTATACTGTGTGTCACATTCTAAAATATTATCATCTAGCGCCGTAAAACCACGTCCTTCTAGGGCGTGGATATCAGGCGTCAACCGTTGTCACCTAAGATTGAA
>NZ_CAJHBN010000046.1:0-517 GCF_904846655.1 Psychrobacter sp. NC44
CGACAATAGCATGATGGCACCACCTGATCCCTTCCCGAACTCAGAAGTGAAACATCATTGCGCCAATGGTAGTGTGGGTTCGCCCATGTGAGAGTAGGTCATCGTCAGCTCTCTATTCAAAGTAAAACCCCCCAACGTTAATTCGTTGGGGGCTTTTCTTTGCCTAAGAAAAAGTGCCAAGATAAAAAATGCCAATGCGGGTTTAAAAAATCAGCTAGAATTCGAGTTTCCTGATAGATGACTTAGAGATTAGAGACTGATTTGGACCTATTTTTTAACAATCATTACCCTGTCAGTGAATTAAATAAGCCTTATTTTAGAATAATTAAATAAATAGTTAGCTTCAAACAAGTCATTAACCCATCTAACGTCAGCTTAATGCAACATCTACAGGTATTTCCAGCGTTTAAACCCAAATACATCGAATCCCTATTTTCCTCTAACCCATTGAAAACTATGTATTATTAAAAGTCTCATCAAATAAACCCAAAAACCTCTGATAAAGCGGTTGACACCC